>VYFM01000086.1 GCA_009842375.1 Candidatus Poribacteria bacterium
ATCAACGGTATGAATGCCTGTCAGAATACACCAAATCAACGGTATGAATGCCATTAAGGCATTCCCCGTATGGTATTCTGAATGATTCCCCGGGTCGCTCCTACAGAAAATGTGTCAATTTGTTTTTATATTTCACTATAATTCAAAATTATTACCATAATAGACGTAGACTTACTATACAAAGGAACAGAAAATGAGCACAAATGTTGTCGGCGTGGATATGGGTGGCACCAAAATTCTCTCTGCAGTTGTTGATGCAGAAGGCAATATTTTATCTACAGCCAAAGTACCAACACAAGCGAAAGACGATACGTCTATCGTTATTGATCGGATTGCAGAGTGTATCCGGGAGGCTTTTCAAAAATCAGGAGTCGAAGCGAATTCTATTCAGGCAATCGGCATTGGCGCACCGGGACCGCTTGACCCGCAAACAGGTGTTGTGATTTTTGCCCCGAATCTCGGGTGGAAAGATGTTCCACTAAAAACTGAGTTGGAAGCACGTATTGACATTCCAACATTCGTTGACAATGACGTGAACGTGGGAACACTCGGTGAACACACATTCGGTGCAGGAAAAGGTATCCAAAACCTTGTAGGGATTTTTGTTGGCACTGGTATTGGTGGAGGTATTATTCTGAATGGTGAACTTTTTCACGGGGCAAGTAAGACTGCTGGTGAAATTGGACACATCGTTGTTAAAGCAGATGGTCCAAAATGTGGATGTGGTACACGCGGGTGTTTAGAAGCACTTGCAAGCAGAACTGCAATGACGAAAGCATTTCAGAAAGCGATACTAAAAAAAGGGAAAAAAAGTATCCTTAAAAATCTCACCAATGGTAATTTAGAACAAATTCGCAGTGGTACCTTAGCTAAAGCTGTCCAAAGTAAGGATAAATTAACTCTCAAAGTCTTCAAAGAGACAACGAAATATCTCGGAGTTGGTATCGGTTCTATTGTGAATTTCTTGAATCCAGAGATGATCGTTCTTGGTGGTGGTGTTGTAGAAGCACTCGACGATAAATTCATAAATGATATTCGCAAAGCAGCAAAAAAGTACGCACTACCTGATACGTTAAAAGGTGTTCAGATTGTGAGGGCACAACTCGGAGATGATGCTGGTGTGCTTGGGGCAGCCGCATTGGCAAGACAAAGACTCAATACTGGATAGATCTTAAGTTCGGATCAATAGGTCTATAATCAGGGGAGGACGGAGCCATGTTAGTAGATGATAATAGAGAAGAACATCGGATGATGATATTTAGTAACGATAGTCGTCCCGTGCAAGAACGGTTAATCGTTAATAATATGGCGAACGAGCAAGGTATTCTGGCACAGAAGGTCCACGAGGAGTCCTATACGGTGACTCTGTATGCCCTGCTGAAGGACTACGGTCTCACACCCGTGTTTCGGATCAAGCCGCGTATCCGGTTCCATCGATCCAGTTACGACAATCTATCATCAAGTGCACCGCTTCAATATAGTCTCGACGACATCATCCACTTCGCGGAACTCAAACGTGGTACAGTTTTGATGGAGAAGATTGACGACACCAAATTAGCTGAGATCCTCGGAGACGCGCCCACCATCGCTGGTATGTCTGATGATCCTGCTTTACAACTTGTTTCGCAACGTGATGTCTCACTCCGAAACCCACCTTTCAAAACAAAAACAAAGGTTTTCGGAAAAAGTGAGGACGAAGGTGTGGAAGAGGCAGGCATTCCTATAGGTTCGTTCCTTGAGGCACTCAATCAACCGCAACGTACAGAACAGATTTTCAAAAATTACTCGCGCGGAAGTGAGTTTGCCAAAGATTTACGTAAGGCTTTAGCTCCTTATGAAACTTATGAATTCCAATTTGGTCTGTATTCTCGATATGAAAGACGAGATTGTGTTTTGGCTGGTGGCGATGCGGAAACAAGCGGATACTATCGCGCAACCTTTGACCCATGGACTGCCCTCGGATATATCCGCACCAGCGGAGATAAGCAGCAGTTCCAAATCCTTGCACACGAACGCGGTACCCGATGGGAACACAAAGTTATGTTGGAATTACTTGATGCCGATACCCTACAGCGACTCGCTACTGAAATTCCGAAACTCCGTAGTGAATACCTAATCGGACGGGTTTTGTCCAAAAGTCAGACAGCATTGACTCGCTTAGCGCAACTCCGAAAATCACAACTGAATCTCACAACTGATTTGGATACCGGATATACGCTGCAGTTGGAAATACCGATACCTGATAAAAGGTTCTCTGTGATTGACCATCGCAGAGGTTTGCGTTCGGCGTTTAACGGCAATGGAAATTATCAACTCCACCCGCTTAATGGTGAATTTGTTGAAAAACACCTCAACTTAGCAAAGGGTACCCGAGACGGCGTTGTATGGACACTTGATAACGTTGACCTACTGACAGGTCCTCCGCCATTAACGGAGCAGGATACTGAATTGCCTATTTCTAAGATATTGCATCAAAATAGGTTCGTCGTCCGTTCAGCAGAAGAACTCAGAGAACGGCTCCCCAAGAATGGATTTGAGAAGTGTTGGAACGAATCCATTGATGAAGGGGGTTATACCGTCCTAAATCAAACTACCGCCAGAGTTTATTCAGTGAGTTACGGTCGTAAGATTACAGGTAGTATCCACGATGGAAATATAATCAAAGGAGCAGGTGACCAGTATCTTTCAATTGAATACTTAGGGGTAGACCCTTGCCGTTCAGTGACATCTCGGTTTGAAGTGCCAGAGGATCAACAGCGAAGTTTCTTTGACAGGTTATTTAGAAGAGAACCTGTTCCGTCTTTTTATTGTCAACTTATCAAGACCGAGGCACAGGTCACTGATGAGATGAAGACCCTTGCACGCTACTGCAAAGATAAACTGAAGATTCCGTAAATATACAACCATTACAGATGCAATGGTTGAGAATTATCCCAATAATTGAACGTCTCCAAAGGAAATTTGATGCTAAACCGTAAAAAAGTTCTTATCACCGGTGCAGCTGGCTATATAGCAGGGAGAATGCTGCCAGCATTTCGTGAACGTTACGATCTTGTCTTACTTGATGTCCGAACAACAAATCGACAAGGTGAAGAGGTGGAAGGTCTTCAAGTCGTTGACGTTAGCGACCCTGACCGTGAGGTGTATAAGCACTATTTTGAAGGTGTTGATGCAGTTGTTCATTGTGCATTCCAAGGCGGTGGATTTGAAAATGAACTTAATAACATCCAGATGGCATACAACGTCTACCATACCAGTTGGGAAACCGATGTGAGACGTGTCGTTGTCTGTAGTTCCAACCACGCAGCAGACTATTATGAAAAACTCATCTGGGCAGGGAAATGGGACTTCGTAACACCTGATATGCGTCCATTGTCAGATAACTTTTACGGTTGGGCAAAAGAGGCGTATGAACATCTCGGTTTTGTCTTTGCTACGGGGTTTAGAAAGAATAAGAAGCTACAGAATGTGCAAATACGTATCGGTGCTCCGAGAGAAACAGATTTGAATGACATCACAGCGGACAATTATCATAAGATGCACCGTGCCCTCGGAGCATACTTGAGCGTGCGTGATCAAGTTCAACTTTTCGTCAAGAGTATTGAGACAGAGAATATAGAGGATGAAAACGGTATCCCATTCCAGATATTCTACGGTATTAGCGACAATTCACATAAATTCTGGAGTATCACCAATGCACGAGAGGTGATTGGCTACGAACCGGAAGACAATAGCGCATTCCGTTTTGCTAAACGAATTGCAGAAATCTTTAATGAAACAGAGGATGACTAATCCCACCTTATATTGACATTCACAAAAGGACACCTAAATGCCGAATGTCACAGCAGAAGAACTTACCACTATCTGTCTAAATGTTCTTCAAAAACTGAATGTCTCACTATCTGAATCGGAAATGGTAACTCGTTCTATGGTAGATGCGAATCGTGTTGGGCACGATTCACATGGCGTTATCCACCTCCCAAAATATGTGCGTGAACTTGAAGAAGGACTAATCCAACCCAATGCCCCAACAGAAACTATACACGAATCGGCATCCATAGCGGTATTAGATGGGAATTGGGGTTTTGGTCCCGTCATTGCAACGCGTGCTGTTGAGTTAGCCATTCATAAGGCAAGATTGACGGATATCAGTTCGGTTGCTGTCTCTCGGTGTAATGAGGTGGGACGGTTGGGTGGATATGCGTTCCTCGCAGCGGATGCTGAGATGATAGCCTTACTAATGGCAAACGACCACGGTGGCGGTACGTGTGTCACACCTCACGGTGGGACTGAAGGAAGGTTGTCTACCAATCCTATTGCTTGTGCAGTACCGATTGAAGGACAGAATCCGATTGTGTTGGACATGTCTACAAGCGTTGTTGCATCGGGGAAGATTCGTGTCATGCAGCATCGGAACGAACCAGTTCCAGAAGGTTGGCTTATCAATGCAGATGGAGAACCAACAACAGATGCAGACAATTTCTACGGAATGTCACCCGCTGCCTTACTGCCATTCGGTGGGATAGCAGGACATAAGGGGTTTGGACTCAGTGTAATCGTTGACATACTTGCAGGCGCACTTACAGGTGCGGGGTGCAGTCGTAGTGTAGATGCTCGTGTTGGTAATGGGTTGTTTGTGCTTGTGATTAATGTCGCGAGTTTTAGAGAGTTTCCGGGTTTCAGTGCTGAGATATGTCGTTTTATAGAATATCTCAAATCGGCAAAGCGCGTTGCTGACGTTGACACAATTCGGATGCCGGGAGAACGCGGTTGGGATGAGCAACGCAAACGTGAGCGGGACGGAATTCCGATTGATGCGGAGACGTGGCAGCAAATACAAGCACTCTTGTGAATTGTATTATGTCTATGTCAACAAATCACCTGCTTCTGGGTGGAATAGGTGTGCTTTGTCAATGTCAAAACTGACTGTCAGGGATGTGTTGTGCTGTGGTAAATTTGCGAGATTGGATTGAGCAACAAAACTATTCTTCTCTGTTCGTAGGTATAGCAGTGCATGGTTTCCAAGTGGTTCAACCAACTCAACTTGTGTTAGGACCTGATTATTCCCATTCTCACCGACATGAATATCTTCTGGACGGATTCCAAGCGTTACAACGTCTCCTGAAAGTTCAGTTAGGACTGACTTTAAATTGGGATTCAATTCAACCGTAAAGTCTTCAAACCGCAATTCTGGTGTTCCATTGTTCTGGACAATGTGTGTCTGTATGAAGTTCATCGGTGGTGTGCCGATAAACCCTCCGACAAATTGGTTTGCGGGTTTGTGGTAGAGTGTTCCTGGGTCTGCTATCTGCTGGATTTTACCCTCATTGAGAACAACGATCTGATCCCCCATTGTCATTGCTTCAACTTGGTCGTGCGTGACATAGACAATCGTTGCATTGAGTCGGTCGTGGAGACGGCTGATTTCCATTCGCATTTGCACGCGCAGTTTCGCATCAAGGTTGCTTAACGGTTCATCAAATAGAAATACCTTCGGCTGCCGAACGATTGCTCTACCGACTGCAACGCGCTGACGTTCACCACCAGAGAGATGTTTCGGTTTGCGGTTCAGTAGGTGTGTGATATTGAGTATCTCTGCTGCTTCGTTGACGCGTTGGTCAATTTCCTGTTTCGGATACTTCCGCAGTTTCAATCCGAATGCCATGTTTTTGTATACTGTCATGTGTGGATAGAGCGCGTAGTTTTGGAAAACCATGGCGATGTCTCTATCCTTCGGAGGGATATTGTTTACGCGTTCGTCGTCAATATAGATGTCCCCCTCGGTAATCTCTTCCAATCCTGCAATCATTCGCAAGATTGTTGATTTACCACACCCCGACGGTCCGACAAGTACAGTAAACGACTCATCCGAAATCTGAAAGTTTGCTTTTTCAACTGCAAGGACATCACCGTCGTAAATTTTTGTGACATCTTTCAAATTGACGTGCGCCATTAGTTATCCTCAAACACGCGACCTGCCAGAACCCATGATTAAAGCGACAAGAAACCCTAATGCAAATCCAACAACAAGTTGCCAAGTGAAAATCTGACCTATGAAAAGTATAATTATATTATCTTTTTTACGCATTTTGATTCTGTCAAAGATTTCACCACCGTATACAACAACCTTAGATTTGCTAATTCTGTCTCCGTATCCTTTCTTATGAGCAGAAACTATATAGCGACCACCATGCAGACCTGTTTTCTCGTAAGCACCGTTTTTATCTGTTGTTACAGTATATTCTGTGCCATTGCTACTGTTAACGATTTTAACGGTAACTCCTTCTATCGGATTCTCTTCTGGGGTGGTATCAACAATTTCCCCTCGGATCGTGGCACTATCATCATAATCAGGATCTAATTCGTTTGCAGAACCGATACAGAAATAAGAACTCGTACACATAACAAACA
>VYFM01000225.1 GCA_009842375.1 Candidatus Poribacteria bacterium
GGAATCTATATCTTAAGAAAATAAAAGTAGGTAAATTTACGGAATGACATGTCAAATACAGAATGCTTCATTGATGGAATTGAAGCAACATTTAAGTTTAACGGAAAATCCTCAGGAAGTTCTTTTTACTCTTTTTAAGAGGTTTAAGGACCGTGCAGCGATTGTTACCAGTGGTCAGTTGTCAGGTATGGTTCAAATACATCTGGCAGCAGAAAACAATGTGCCATTCCGTGTGTGTACGGTAGATACACTTCGTCTATTTCCTGAAACCTATACTTTTTTTGAAAAAGTTGAAGAACGATATGGGATTGATATTGAACGTATTCAACCTGATGAATCCGAAGTCGATAAAATGGTTTCCGAACATGGTGAGTTCCTTTTTTTTGATAGCAGGACTAAACAAGAGTTTTGTTGTGATATACGCAAAATAAGACCTATGGAAAGGCTTTTAGATACATTAGATATTTGGATCACAGGTACACGTAGAGATCAATCTGAAACGCGTCAACATTTCCAGAAAGTAGAAACTATTTCATCGAAACCGCATCCTATTCTCAAAGTGAGTCCATTGCTTCATTGGACAACCGAACAGGTGTGGGAATTTGTCCTAAACAATAATGTTCCTGTTAATCCGCTATTTCTACCAGATGCACGTGGACACTATTTCGATTCTCTCGGCTGTATAACTTGTACGACCAGAATTCGTCCTGGTGAACCGAAACGAGCTGGGCGTTGGCGTTGGCAAAACAATACAGATACTGAAAATAATAACAAAGAGTGTGGATTACATTATGCTATCTGAAATCTTTACACAGATGCGGATTCTAATATCTGCAATCATGACATACAACATAGAATATGTTGTCAGACCGTTGACCTGATAAAGGAGAAAAAAATGGCAGTAACAGTTCGTATACCAACCCCGTTGAGACGTTTGACGCAGAATCTCGCGGAGGTTGAAACCGAAGGTACTGATATTGAAACTATAATTGAAAATCTGGATTCCAACTATCCGGGTATGAAAGAACGTCTTTGTGATGATGACGGAAAAATCCGTCGGTTTGTGAATATTTATCTTAACGATGAAGATATTCGTTTTCTTGATGGAAAAGAAACAGAAGTTACTGACGGTGCTGAAATCTCTATAATCCCCGCCATTGCTGGTGGTATAACCCTTTCCTAATATAATTGTCTAAGCATACAGGTAGATGTTAATCCACCTGTATGCAATACACTCCAAAATTCACTTGCTATAAAATGGTGACGCTACTACCAAATACTTTGAATAGTATCTGTGAACATGCAAAGGCAGAATTTCCCGATGAATGCTGCGGTGTAATATTACAAACAGAACAACAGGAATTTGTCAGACCTTGTCGTAATATCCAAAATGAGATGCATTGTAGTGACCCTGATACATATCCACGCGATGCACGCACAGCCTACTTAATGCACCCCGATGACCTGATTGCAATACACAAAGAGGCAGATACACAACATCGTCCAATTAAAGCATTTTATCATTCCCATCCAAACCATGAGGCTTATTTCTCAGAAAAGGATAAATCGGATGCGATGATGTGGGGTGAACCCACATATCCCGGGGTTGCATACATCGTCATATCAATTATTGAAAACACAATCAATAGTGTCAAGGCTTTTATATGGGATGACATTAAATCCGATTTTATTGAAGTTACAATACAGATACCTTAATCGGGAGTGATTCAAATGACAGCATTAAAAGTGCGATTGACTTTTCCACCAGAAAAAATAAAAGAACCAATAATATACAATATCGGACAACATTTTAGTGTGGTCACCAATATCCGACGTGCTAATGTGACAGAGGAAGCAGGATGGGTGATATTAGAAATGCAAGGCACATCTGAACAGATTGAACAAGCAATAGATTACCTAAAGAATATCAAAGTCCAAGTTGAACTTGTTGAAGGTGATGTTGTTCAATAAGCATCTCTTTTCACAAATTCTGAGTACCATTACTAATAAGAGCTATTGATGCCTATCCTGCAAACTGGACTATTCCGTTCCTTCCAAAGATTTCTTCCAGACTTTAACATTAGTTTCAGTGTTCATCTCCGTCCATACATCCGTATTATAACAATCTCCGCATTTTCACTTGCAATCGGATTAGGAATCACACTACGGAATTATCTTGTATTTGAATTCAATGACAATTCGGGTGTCGTAGGTTGGGTGAGTGTAAATCAGTATCCAAAACAACAAGAGTTTTTTTACTACATTCTTGCACTTGTTGGTATACCTATCCTTATTTGGCTTTATTGGTTCGTTTGGCTTACTTACTCAAATTGGGCTGCAAAAGCAACGGATCAACCGATACACCGTGTTCTAAAATATAATGCCCTCGCTTCAATTCCGTTGTGGTTAAGTTGGTTGCAGGTTTATTATTACGAGCATGCTGGAATTACAGGCTTAATACTTCCAATAGGTTTAACTCTCTCTATTGAATTTGCATTACTATTACATTGGCACTACTCCAGAAGATTCCAACCAAAAACAGGGAAGAGCGAAACTGTCAATACAGAACCCATGACTCTTCAAAGTGGAATTAAACCTGAAAAACCAAAAGGATTAAGGTATTTTTTCCGTGGTTGTGAATATATACTCATACCAATATTTATTTATTTGCTTGTGTATAATGGCAATATAAATGGTGGTATTGATATGTTCCATGAAGGTGAACGTCTTGCTCCACTAAATGAGATGCTACATGGTGGGGTGGTATTCCGTGATGTATATGTTCAACATGGTCTTTTTCAGAACGCGTATTTGTCTTGGTTCGGTAGTAAGATATTTGAACCTACATTGATGGGTGTACGTTCTATGGAACGTGTATTGGCACCACTTGGTTATATTGCATTATACCTACTGGGTTTGCAAGTATTTCGTGGAAGGTTCTTTGCTGCCTTCATCTGTTTTCTGATTGCATCTGGAAGTAACTTTTCTGTATCACCAAGGCATTCTCTCGGTTTACTTAGTTTTGTCTTCATAGCAAGTTATCTTACGTACAATAGAGAGAAAGGGCTATTTGTTCCTTGGCAACGTAATCTATCTGAAAAACCGACTTGGGTTATGCATCTTGTTAGGTTTGGTTGGAAACTTATTCTGGCTGGTTTTTTTACAAGTTGTGCATTTTGGTATAGCACTGAAGTTGGATTGTATACACTTGGGGCAATAGGTCTATTTCTGACAATATACAGTCTACAACGTAGGATACAACTTCATCTAAGACCATTACCCTTAATTGCATATTGTAGTGGTGTTTTATTAGGGTTTCTTCCAGTAGCTACCTATTTCCTATCACACGGTGCGTTGGATGATGCGATATGGAATTCCTACATACAGTGCAAATACCAGATAGCAACATGGGGACTGAAATTTCCATCTTTGTCGAGTACAATTGCAATTATATCAGAAAATGGGTGGAGAGATTTTTTCCTCAGTACAGGATTTCGATGGTATTTTCCAATATTTGTATATATGTGTACAGCCGCGTATCTAGCATACCGTCGGTTATGTAGGAGTAGTGTTTCCGCTGATGATGCGTTGAAACTGCTGTTGTTGTTACTCGGTGGTGTTGCCTATTTCCGTACTGCCCTCGGCAGGTCAGATGGTGGACATTTACATTTCGGTTCAACCTTTTTATGGCTTATCTGTTTGTTCCCATTAGACAGAGGTATATCGGGTATTCTAAACCTATTTAGATTTGATGAAACTGATGAAGGTATACGTAATCGTTTCTCTTTCCTTATAGATAAAACTCGTTGGCGGAGTGCTATAAAAGCTGCATGGATACTTATCCCAATTGCTATATGTGTCTGGTACGTTGGTGAAATTCATCACCCATTGGAAGGTTTCCGTAACAAATGGAACCAGATGCGTGCCAACCAGTTTAAACCACGTACTGCAGTTGAGGAATTGGAACGTGCAGGAAAAGTTGATATACCTGACGCTCAGGTTGAGCAGATTCAGAAGGTAGTGGCATTTATTCAAGAGAATACTGATCCGAAGGAGAAGATATTCGACTTTACAAGTCAGGGAGCATATTACTTCTTTGCTAATCGACCGAGTGTCACCCGTTTTCACATGGTATCGTATGCCTCAACTCCAGGAATGCAGCATGAGGTAATTGATGCACTTGAAAAGGATCAAACACGATTGGTGATCTTTAAAACAGGTGGTTGGTTTGATAGGGTTGACGGTATTCCTGTTGAAGAACGGCATTCACTTATCGCACAATACTTAGCGGATAACTACGAACTTGCTACTGATATTAACAATACAGAGATTTTGTTACGAAAACAATAAGTGATGGTACTGTGTATCCCATGTCGGACATCGCTTTGCTCACTCCGACCTACAAGATAATGATTCTTTATCATTTAGAACTGGTATAATATAACCAAGCAAATCGGATCTAACAAAAACTATTTTTTTCCGCTTTCTTGCTGATCAACAAAAATTCGGTAGATTTCCTCAAACAGTCTCACATCCGTGAGCGTATCAGCTGCAGAGGATCTAAACGGTTCTGGATTGCGTAGGTTTTTTATGAAGTATTCTGCTTCTCTATGGTATGCCCATGTCCAAGAAGGTCTTGGAATTGGACGAGTTATTTCTTGTTCTTCTCCTGCTCGGTATATTTCTACTTCTGCTGGTGTGTTTTTCAACAAGAGTGGTGGTGCCCATGTATGAATCCAACCGTGTTGAAAATAGATCTGTGAATGCTCATCCCACCGGTAATGCGATACATGCCCTGTTTCCAATGTCACTCTGGTTCCATTCATATCAAAAATAACAACACCAGTATATCCATTTTCATTCAAGTCCACTGCTTTGATGGAAACATTGTCGCCAGCATCAAGAAACCAACGCATTAGATTGACATTGTGTGTATATTGCTGAAGGTATCCGATGTATTTGCCCCAGTATTCTTCAGGAAGCCAGTCAGGGAATTTCTGTGGAGCACTCGGTTTGGGTTCATCTGTGCCGTCCATTGGTGTATCAAGGTTGCATACCCAATCACCTCCGAAAGCGTGATTACGAGCATAGGTCAATCTTCCAAGTTCATCAGTCTTTCGGAATTGTGTGAGTTTCTCCTTGACAATCTCGTTGCCTGCATCGTATCGTTTCATATATCCTACCATCAACTTTTTACCTGATTTTTGCGATGCATCAACGATCACTTGTGCCTGTTCAACAGAAACAGCCATCGGTTTTTCCATAAAGACATGTTTGCCTGCAAGTAGTAGGTCTTTTGCTATCTCTCCTTGCAAGGCAAAATCTGCGGATACTGCTACCGCTTCAATATCGGTGTTTTGTGCAAGTTCAATATGGTCTTTGTAAAGATGTGGTATTCCAAATCTCTTTTGTACTTTTTCTCCGAGCTCAGTTCGCACTTCAGCAAGTCCAATGATTTCGCACTCTGGGATACTTGAGAAATTTGGAATATGGACTTTCTGTGCCATAAACCCGCAACCAATGTAACCGATATTAATCTTTTCCATTATAAGAGTCTCCTTAACCCACAGGTGATTCTATCTGTTCAATTGCTGTTTGCGCACCTTGGCGGACAAGTGCAGACGCATCATTTTGGGCAAGGTGCTTGAGTTTGTTAAGACTTGGTTTTGCTGCGAGTTTACCAAGTGCAACAGCAACGAAGTATCGGACATCTGCATCCTCATCTTCAAGTGCATCAAGTAATGCTTCTGTATCAGACGGTGTAGCGAGGTGTCGATCAAAATCCCCGATATTAATTAACGATTGTGCGGCAATACGTCGTGCATGGATATCCCCATGACGAAGTGATGCAAGTAGTTCGTCATTCCCATTCGTAATTTGAGATAAGTTGTCCCAATCGCAATCTAAACAAAACCATGATTCTTCATCCAACTGCTGAACGTTGGCACTGCTACATTTAGGGCATTCACTGAAGTCATGTTGCTGTTTCATGGGGTATTGATATCCTCCATTTCTGGCAAATCTCTCCAAATTTCTGGACCTTCCGGTTTGAAATTGATTGTTGCGATGAATTGCATGCCGTGATAGAAGTTTATTTTGAACTTTCCCCCACCAAAATTCAGTTTGAGATAATCTAATGGTGCTTTTATCAACGGTCCCATTTCGTCAGCATGATAGAAAGCAAGTGCTTTGAACCGGACTGTATTGCCGACTGGTTCTTGGACTAACAACTGTGCAGAAGTGGCAGGAAACAACACTTGGAAAGCATCCCATAGGTCAGCGACAGAAGGGTTTGGTTTCCCGATTCGCTTTTTAAAATCGTTTTCAAGATATTCAGAGAAAGTGTTAAAAACCCAGTCCATGGTTATACCTATTCAATATAATTACCTAAGTTGTCACTTAT
>VYFM01000257.1 GCA_009842375.1 Candidatus Poribacteria bacterium
ATATTAAGGCTGTTGCAGTCCTTATAAGTCTTGTGATGATAGTCTGTATAGTGGATTTAACTTTAGCAGCAAAACGTGATAAGGAGTATATCGCAAAACAGATTTCTAATATTAAAATAGACGGTGATATAAGCGAATGGGAACGTGCCGAAATAGTCGATTTTGACCAACTCAAGGATGCAGGAGCACAACTTCCTCCAGCAAAGGATTTTAGCGGGCAAGGACGCGTAGCATGGAGTTCAGCAGACCCTAACCGTATCTACTTTCTTGTTGAAATTACCGATGACAAACTCCAAGACATCAATCCTGCAAACAGCAAATGGTGGGAAGATGACAGCGTTGAATTTATGTTTGATTTCGATAACGATGTCATAAGAGATTCACTCGTTCAGTGGACACTCGGTGCTAATGGCGAAGATCTTTCTGCCGCAGCATCAAAGGATAACACCGAATGGAAACTTGTTGTGGATGGAAATGATTACATCTACGAAGTGGCACTGGATCCAACAGCACCACGCGGTCCAAACCCAGGAAACGCGAATAAAGGAATGGACTTTAAAGCCAAAGATGGACTAACTATCGGGTTCAGTTTTCACATGAACGATTGTGAAAACGGAAGCCGTGAACATCAAATCGGATGGATACCTGGGAACGCTTGGGATCCGCTTGCGTTTGGTGATCTCACTTTTGATAGAGAATTTCTGGATGTGGAACCTTCAGGAAAACTCGCATTAACATGGGGTGCTATTAAACAGTAATTTCCTGTCCTGATTCATTTGTCGTAACATAATCTCTCCAACCAAAATGTGAGTGACAAAGGAAAACCCTCACAGTGTATAATCTAAATGGTAAAGTTGCGTTGGTGACGGGTGCGGGTGGTAAAAACGGGATTGGACGCGCTATTGCCACCCGTTTAGCAAAGGAGGGCGCGGATGTTGCTGTCAACGACATCACTGAGCATCCTTATGCAGCAGACGATACGACGTGGAATGGATTACAGGATGTCGTTAGCGAAATCGAAGCGATGAACCAACGTGCCATAAGTGTTGTTGCAGATGTTTCAGATGCTAAACAGGTTCACGAAATGGTAGAAAAAACCGTTTCTCATTTCGGCAAAATAGACATCCTTGTGAACAATGCTGGGACAAAGGCAGGAAAAGACCGTGTGCCTGTCGTTGATCTAACAGAAGAAGATTGGGATCGAGTCCAACGTGTCAACGTGAAAGGGGTATTTCTCTGCTGCCAAGCAGTAACTCGCCACCTTATCGCACAGAAAACTGGCGGAAAAATTATCAACATATCCTCTGTCCGAGGCAAACAAGGTGCAGCATCTTATGCGGCATATAGTGCTTCAAAGTTTGCTGTCATCGGTTTAACACAATCCCTTGCACACGAACTCGCGCCTCATAATATTAACGTCAACGCGCTCTGTCCCAGTCTCGTAGATACAGAACGGGTAGCACATTTAGCATCGGCACTAATGCCTGAAAATCTTTCTTCCGACGAACAACAGGCTGAATTTACAAAGCAAGCAGAAGCAACCGTGCCGTTACGACGACTCGCCGAAGGTGCGGATGTGGCAAATATGGCAGCATTCCTCGCATCGGACGAAGCTGCTTATCTGACAGGAATGTCTATTGCTGTCGCAGGCGGTTCATTGATGGATTAGTTAGTATCCATTGGGTTTGCAGATCTTCTCGATCTAAAAGAAATTTGCAATGTCCAATCAACGATTTAAGAATTTTCTTATTATCCGATTATGAATTCTGGCGAGTGATTTACCAATGATAAAGGTATTCTCCACCAAACTTGCCAACTCATAGAAGGATGTAATGTGAAGATCACACCATGTGGATTGACTTGTCTCCAAGTGGACTTGCTTAATCTTTCCCATCGGGATGGATTAAGTTGGCGAAGATAGACTCCTTCAACATATACTATTTGGTAAATATGGTGTCTTCCTTTATCATCATCTACTTTGCGATAAGGTATAGATAAAAAGTTTGCCCTATCCTCATTTAGATATTCTGTCATATCATCAAAGTCTCCATTAAAACGTCCTAACCGATGTCCCGATAATACAAGGTGGGGTTTCTTTTCATCACCAGATTTTATTTGTTTAATTTCGCCTGATTTAATTTGTAACGGATAAACTACACCATTCACTCGAACCCGGATATCTGCTTTATCATCATGTCCACCTTCCTGCCAAGTGGCGTGATGACCAGCAGTACTATCTGATTGAATGGATTTGAACACAAGTTCCTCTAATTCCCAGCCCAAACAACGTCCACCATCAAATAGGTCGTGATATTTTTCTAAATATTGTCGTAATGTCTGTTCCATTCTTGCTGTTAATCTATACATTTCTAATTCCATACTTTCGCTACGTTTTCAAAGAGTTTCAGCGTTATCTGATCTCTCCGTTCATATTCTAACCACTTCATTGCAAAATCAGCAAATTCAAGGTTTGTCTCTATGCCCAAATATTCAATTCCCAATGCTTGTGCCACGACACATTCAGAACCCGAACCAGCAAACGGCACAAGTACTCTGCCATCTGCTCCATTGATACGAGATAGGATGAGTCGTCTCGTTAATTCCATCGGCTTTTGAGTCGGATGTTTCAATATGTCATGTTCTCGGTGTTCGGATAAATCACCAGGAGGAAAAATTTGAGTTCCACACGTTTTACAAACAAACCATCTTTCAGAACGTCCTGCGCCCCCTGCCAATGCTGGAATTTTAATAACATCTCTCGGTAACGCTCCATTTTTATGGGCGTTATAGATGGTTATTTTCCCTTGCGAACCGTAGCGAGATGGTGTATCTTTCCGTTCTTTTCCTGCAGCATTCTTTAAGAAGTTTTCGGTGTAAGGTTCTCTGATTTGGTCAATTTCCAAATTTGTGCGAGGCATATCCGGTTTCCAAAGACATAATATCGTTTCATGTGATCTTTGCCAAAACTTTAATGAAGGCACCGTTTTGTTAGTATAGTGCCACACTAACCAACGCTGCTCGTGTATTGGAAAACGGACAGATATTCTTGCAATAATTTCGGGAAGCCCATACAGATAAAGCAAACCGTCATCCGTCAACAGGTGAAAACAGTCTTTTATCCACGACTCCGCCCATTGGACATAATCATCTATCGGCATCACATCAGTACCATTTCCAAAATCTTTACCAATATTGTATGGCGGATCAGCAATAATCACATCGTATTGCTTCCCTTCCTCAGCGAGCTTTGGTAATACCTTTGTCGCATCTGCAACGATAACGGTATTAGTGAATGCGTATGTGTCCATATTTTATTCTCGTTCCACCTAACCATCTTCATCTCTTGGTAAATAGAGATAATAGTATGCCTCGCTATGCCTAAAACCAGATAATTAATTATACCAGATTAGCGTCAGAATTTCAATTTATTACCTCCTTACGCAGGGTTATTCAGTTTTAGGTTTTTCTTGCGTTATTTTCACAATTCAATAATATAAATGTAGGTCGGAGTGAGCGGAGCGAAGTCCGACAAGGTATTTGTCTGAATCGCGGATGACGCAGAGGACACGGATGAACACGGATGGTTTTTTGATGTCCTGTCCTTGCTTTCAATGGATTGATGTTTATCTTATGAAACGGGATGTCCAACGCTAAGTCTCAGGAATCCGGGGAATGCCAAAAAGGCATTCATACCGTTGATTTGGCGCTTTTCCGTGAAATCCGCGTAATCTGTGATTCAGACAACATACATGCCAAAAATTTTACACACCCCCTCCTTACAAGTTCTATAGTATCAATAGTAGAGAAAGCAAAATTACTTGACAAATACCCAATAATCACTTAGAATTCACAAAAAATTCGGACTGGAGACGAAAATGAAACTCGCGATATGTAACGAAATGTTTGAAGATTGGAAAATAGAGGATGTATTCACCTATGCCGCAGAACTCGGATACGAAGCTGTTGAAATAGCACCATTTACATTGGCAGATTCTGTATTAGACATCAGTGAAACTGAAAGAACACGAATCCGGAAAGCTGCTAAAGATGCCAAAATAGAAATCGCAGGACTACACTGGCTGCTGGTTTCACCACCAGGACTTTACGTCAACCATCCAGAGGAAGATATTCGAAACGAAACACGAGATTACCTACTTGCCCTTATTGAACTCTGTGCGGATTTAGATGGGAAGATACTGGTTTTTGGCTCCCCGCAACAACGGAATGTCATGGAACCACTGACCTTTGAACAAGCATGGAACTACACAAAAGACACATTCACAGAAGGTGCAGAACTTGCTGGCAAAAGAGGTGTCGTGCTGTGCATGGAACCATTGTCAAGTGATCAAACTAACTTTATATCACACCCCGACAAAGCCGTCGAAATGGTTGAAACAGTAAACCATCCTAACTTCCAGATGATATTGGATGTCTGTAGTACTGCAAAAGAAGGTTTGGATATGCCGACACAGATCCGCAACTGTGCAAAACATGTAGCACACTTCCATTCCAATGACGACAACGGATACCTGCCCGGTTCTGGGAATGTGGACTACCCGCCAATCATAGAAGCATTGAAAGAGATTGACTATAAGGGTTATGTCTCAACAGAGGTATTCGATTTCAAACCTGATCCGAAGACTATCGCAAAACAAAGTATTGACTTTTTGAACTCCCTACTATGAAAACAGATATCCACGAATGCTATAACGCATATAACACTCTCAAAGCAGAAATGGGACGTTGGCTCTATCAGAGCATGCTGCTTGATCCTCCCGGTCCGAATAAAGGCGGTGAAGATGAGGCAAACTATGCACTCGCATGGTTTCCACACTATCTGATTACTGGTGATGAGACCGTTCTAAAACACTTTGACAAGCTCAAGTCAGAACTTGCTGGTTGGGTAGAACGGGATTGTGTGCATGGTTACGAACCGAAGGCTGAAGCACACCACGGAACGGAACCTTTTCTGCTATTCCTACCTCGCTATATCGGATTAAAGCCTGATGATACCGAAGCGGTTTCCCTCCTATCAGATGCCGCCGAACACATCGGGAACTGGGTGTCGGAAATACCGCCTTGGTACGATTATACAAAAGATACTTTTATCGGATACAATATCGGAACGGAATTCGTAGAAAACACCGAAAAGGATGCCTATGAACTTGCGGAACATTTCCGTTTTATCCATATCGCGCTTGCTGCGTATCGGTTCACAAGAGAAAAACGATATATGGAGTGGGTATTGCGGTATGGACGAAAACGTGCTGAACGGATCATCGATGCACCCGATCCAATGCCGTTACTCTGGGATTTGAATGGGAACGAGTTAAGCGAAGAAGATGTAAACGAAAAAAACCTTCACCGATTGGTAGCAAGTTCACACCACATTCCGGGTGATCCTCTCGCTGGTATTGAAAACCTGTTGGCTTCCGGTGCAATCTATGCCTTGGGAGACCTATATCTCTTGTCAGAGGAGGAGATTTTCCAATCCGCAGCAAAGCGCATCGTTCAACCTCTTGTCACATCGCTTGATGATCCATACAACGATCCCGCTGCAGCAGCATTGAGTTATTATCGATGGACATTTAATGATACCTCTTTTGATGAGACAATCACTGAAGGCATAGATAAACTTCCTTCTACACCACCAGAATCGCTTGCTCTCGTATTTCCACAACAAAACCGTCGTAGAGAACCGGGTGTTGGGAAACGGGCAGATATGGCGTACTGGGGTGAATGGTCAGATGATGGTTCCGTGAAACCGATTCAAGTGCCTTCAACAGCAACGTTAACCCTTGCCTATCAGGTAACAGGAGATGTTACTCACGCGCTACGTGCCTTGCAAAGTGCTGCGACTCGTCTGAATATGGCAAGACGGGTGCTACGCGGTGGACGGGAACACGCAGATATGGGTGGGGCAGTTTGCTCAGTTGCCGCAGGACACGGACGGAATTGGGGACAAGGTGCAGTAACCGCTTGTTACGGTCCACTGCTCCTCGGCACTCGCGAGGTGTTAGGTAAAGTCGTTCCACTCATCACCATCAAAAATGCTGATGGTAAAAATCATATCCCATCAAACCTTCTCTCTTTGGTACGACCCCTTATCGGAAAAGAGAATAATATTGAAGTGATTTTCTATAATAGTGGTGACTCACCTATCACTTTTTCGTGGCAGTTTCATAAACATGTTGATGCCTTACATTTAGAAGAAACTCCATTGTACGCGGAAACACTTGAAGCGAACCAAATTCAAAAGCATGCTTTGTAAGTACCATGGGAGTGCATTGTATCTCATAGATGTCAATTACGGAATTTGCTACATCTTATACCATTTCTAATTGGCAAATTGTCATAATAAACTCTGTAGGTCGGAGTGAGCTTGCGAAGTCCGACAT
>VYFM01000049.1 GCA_009842375.1 Candidatus Poribacteria bacterium
GACTTTATGTAATGAGATGAAAGTGAAGATGTTATTATATGAAACAGATATTGACTATTGCAGGCTCGGATTCAGGGGGTGGTGCTGGCATACAAGCAGATATAAAAGCGATTTCTGCCAACGGTGGTTTCGCTATGTCCGCGATTACATCCGTAACTGCACAGAATACAGTCACAGTCACCGATGCTTTTGATCTACCAATACAACTTATTGAAGCACAACTGGATGCAGTTTTTACTGATTTTGACGTTGCCAGTGTCAAAACAGGTATGCTCTCATCGTCTTCAATTGTTGAGACGGTTGCGAGAAAACTACGTGAATATGCACCAAAATCAATCGTGGTTGATCCAGTGATGATATCGAAAAGCAAGTTCCCTCTCTTAAAAGCCGAAGCGATCAACAGTCTCAGATACACCTTAATTCCACTTGCAACGGTGATCACGCCTAACGTTTATGAGGCAGAACTACTTGCAGCACAAGATATTCGTACCACAGAAGATGCGAAAGCTGCTGCAAAAAAAATAGCTGAACTTGGGTGTCATTCAGTACTTGTAAAAGGAGGACATCTTGGTGAGGAAAAAGCTATAGATGTTCTTTATTGTGACGAAGACTGGTCCTATTTTGATGCTGAACGTATTGACACAAACAATACGCACGGAACAGGATGTACATACTCAGCAGCCATCGCAACACATCTGGCACTTGGAAAGAATTTACTTGAGGCAATTGGTGCTGCAAAGGATTATATTACTAATGCTATACAACACGCATTAGATATTGGGGAAGGACATGGACCAACAAATCATTTCTATTTTTTATCCTAAATTAAAGAGGTTTTCTACCTGAAAAACCGCTCTCTACCTCATGCCAATAGCGTATCTCCCTTTCACCATAACGCCAGCAGAGATACACCTCTTTACCATCACGAATGTGTGGAAAATCTATTAATGCGGGGTCAAG
Source organism: Candidatus Poribacteria bacterium (assembly GCA_009842375.1). Lineage (GTDB taxonomy): Bacteria > Poribacteria > WGA-4E > WGA-4E > WGA-3G > MSPOR6. Next base: position 961 of record VYFM01000049.1, read on the forward strand.
TCCTTTGAGATGACAACCCCGACGTTCAATTCCATTAACAATCTCTCTGAACTGTTCTCCGATTTGCATAAGTAGGAAAGCGTTTTTGTGTCCACCGTTGTAAGGAACTACTTCAAAAAAAGGGGTGAGTTCGGCATGCAGTTTTTCTATTTTTTCTTTCAGTTCCATGAGTGTTGAGACATCCCTTATTAGTTCAGGAATGCACTCGTTTGCTTCCTCGACTGTAAAATATTTTTTCTCTTGCATCTGTAGGTCTCCTTTGTTCTCCTACAACTTTATACGAATTCATAGATGATGTCAAGCATCTAATTTCAGATAGTAGCAAACCGTTAATTATGTCTTTATAGTAGTAGGCACACTCCGGGGAATGCCCTAATGGCATTCGTCCCGTTGATTTCTTGACTTGGTATACCGTAACCAACTACGATTAACCTTATATGGAAGAAAATAACACTAAATCTGCTGCGGATCAGAACCAGAATGTTACCCGTGCTGCAGGAATTGTAAGCATCGCAGTGATGGGATCTCGTATCCTCGGACTTGCACGTGAAACAGCAATCGGTTACTTCTTTCCTGCAAAGATCAGTGCGGATGCGTTTTACCTTGCTTTCCGTATTCCAAACTTCCTTCGAGATCTGTTTGGAGAAGGTATCTTAAGCAAGGCGTTTATCACCACTTTCGTTGCCACAGAAGCGGAAGATGGAGAAGAAGCAGCATGGAATTTGACAAACCACATCTTTAATTTGGTGATTCTTCTCTTAGTCTGTATTGTTGGATTGGGTATTGTTTTTGCTCCTACTGTTATTGATGTGTTGGCACAACACAATTTTGACAAAGAATTAGATTATGCTGAAAATCACGGATTTACGAGTAAAATAGAACTTGCCATATACCTAACCCAGTTAATGTTTCCTTATCTGCTATTCGTTTCACTGGCTGCAATTGCAATGGGATTATTGAATAGCAAGGGAAAATTTGGTATCCCCGCATGTGCCTCTTCCTTCTTTAATCTGAGTTCGCTTATAATCGGGATAGGTGGCTACTATTTGTTTCCATTAAGAGGAGTACATCCGGTAACAGGGATGGCTATCGGTGTAACCGTCGGTGGAATTGCTCAATTTTTGATTCAAGTGCCATCCATGTATCGCGTCGGTTATCGGTATCGTCCACTTATAAGTTTACGAAATCCGAGGGTGCTTCAAGTTATCAATTTGATTGGTCCTGCCGTCTTAGGTGTTGCAGTAGTACAAGTAAATCAACTAACAAATACATTCTTTATCACATCAGATTCCGCTTGGTTGACCTGGATTAGCAGGGCATACCGAGTTGTACATCTTCCCATTGGGATATTCGGAGTCGCGATTTCAACAGTAGCACTTCCGCAACTCGCGAAATTCGCGACTGAAGGTGACACGCAGAATTTTCGCAACTCACTCTCTTATGCATTTCGGCTGCTACTTACTGTAACAATCCCTGCCACCATCGGTCTTATGGTTTTATCTGAACCGATAAGTAGATTGCTGTTTGAGTGGGGTGCTACTGTCACTGAGGACACATTTCAAACTGGAGGATTATTGTTTGTCTATGCGTTCGGTTTATGTGGGTTTTCTGCACTCAAGATTGTTACAGATGGATTTTATGCATACAAAGACATTCGTGCACCTGTCATCGTTAGCATTTGTGCTGTTGTACTTAACATCTTTCTCAATTACATATTTATCTTCCAACAACTATTTTTTGACCCAAGGGCAGTGGTATTTTCAACTGTTCTAACTGTGACTTTGAATAGTGCTGTTTTACTGTATTTGCTCCGTCGCAAAGTTGGACGATTAGGACTAAAACCTATTGTTCCCTTAACATTTAAAATCTTAATTGCATCAGTAGTGATGGGGTTAGTGTGTTGGATTGCTAATGGATTTATCGAACAGGATTTGCTTGGAACAGAGGGTATCATTCAACGTATCGTAAACGTGTTCGCACCGATCACTTTCAGTATGTTGGCACTTGCAGGAATGTATAAGGTTTTGAAGGTCGCAGAATTTGATGATATACTGAACACATTTAAACGAAGATTCCGAAATCAATAAGATTTGGTAAGGAGATATATGCTAACAAAACGAATTATTCCGTGTTTAGATGTCCGTGCGGGGAAGGTAACCAAAGGCATCGCTTTCCAAGGCAATGTTGATGTCGGCGACCCAGTAGAAATGGCACGGTTTTATTATGATAGCGGTGCTGATGAACTCGTCTTTTACGACATTACGGCAAGCAATGAACGGCGCGATATAATGATAGATGTTGTCTCTGCCGTTGCAGCCGAAATCTTTATACCGTTTTCTGTCGGTGGCGGGTTGCGGACACTTGAAGATATGCGACGCGTCCTACTTGCAGGTGCAGAAAAGGTCAGTATAGATTCAGGTGCTGTGCGAAATCCTGATATCATATCTGAAGGTGCCCGTGCATTCGGAAGTCAGTGTGTCGTCTTGAGCATGCAAGTAAAAAAAGTTCCTAAGAGTGAACAAATACCGAGTGGATATGAAATCTATATTGATGGTGGACGGAAACCTGTCGGATGGGATGCACTGGAATGGTCTGTTCGCGGTGTTGACTTAGGAGCAGGGGAGATTGTAGTGAATAGTATTGATGCAGATGGCACAAAAGCAGGATATGAATTGGAACTAACAGGTGCTATCGCAGACCTTGTGCCTGTGCCCGTTATTGCTTCTGGTGGTGCAGGAAATCCACAACATCTACGCGATGTTTTTGTTGAAAGCAATGCTGATGCGGCAATTGTGGCTTCTATCACACACTATGGTGAATTCACAATTGAGAGTATTAAATCCTATTTAGAAGATGAAGGTGTGAGTGTTAGAGATACGTGGTAAAATGGTATTGTTAACCTAATACCATTTCTAAATGATGAAGGATCATTATTTTATAGGTCGGAGTGAGTAAAGCGAAGTCCGACCTGGGAAACACAATAAAATCATACGTGTCGGACATCGCTTTGCTCACTCCGACCTACAGTCTATTGTGACAATTTATCAATTAGAGATGGTATAATGTGCAGACGATATAATCGAGTGGATTCTATCCACTCCGTTTTAGCCTTCCCACACGTTTCGCATATTTCTCAGCGAGATGAAAAACCCAGAAACCAAGCGGAATCAGAACAATACCAATAATGAGTAACAGCAACAAGTTCCCTGCTTGACTTTCAACTGATGCATTCTCCAACATCGCTGCACGGATGGACCTAAGCGTATAGGTTGCGGGTGATATTTTAGATAGCGGTTGAAGCCATTCAGGAAGCACCTCTATCTCATAATAGATACCAGATATTAGGAGTAGCACAGACTGAAGAATCCCTGTTGCTGCTTGTCCTTTTTCTGGAGAAAGTAACGGAAAAATAGCAGCCATCAACCCAATACCGATGAAGGAAAGACTTGAAACAGCAACGGTCACTGCCATTGTAAGCCAATTCGCACTACCTAAATCGATGTGTTCACCAAAAAAGAACGGCATAATCGCTAAAACTAAACCTGTCCGTAATAATCCATACAAGATTGCGAAGAGACAGGAGCCGACAAGATGCGTGATACGATATATCGGTGCCATGAAGGTATATTCTATCGTTCCTTCCCACCGTTCCCATGTAATTGCATCACTCACCTCGCGCATCATGATGGATAGAAATCCCCAGATGAGTGCACCGATTACAAGATAGAGCACATCCTGACTGCTGCCGCGTCCAACCATAATTAACCCGATTGTCAGAGCGTTGACAATGGAGTAACTGAAAAACAGTATTTCCCAATTTAGATACCGTTTCAACAGGTTAAAGTTACGCTCAATAAAAGCGTAGGATATGACAGTTTCTCGTCCGATATTCAGCATCGGTTTACGTTCCCTCCTCTTCCAAATCTTTTCCTGTAAGTGCTATAAATACATCTTCTAAAGTCACAGGTGTGTCGTTTTGGGGTGGTGCTTTTGCAATCAGTTCCTTAACAGTGCCTTCAGCAATAAATTTTCCGTTGTCAATTATTGCAAGTCGATCACATAACCTCTCTGCTTCTGCCATATCATGTGTTGTAAGGACGATAACTGCATTCCGTTCGTCTCGGATCTCTTCAATGAAGGTTTGCACATCCCGTTTCGATTTCGGGTCAAGTCCTGTTGTTGGCTCATCAAGGAGAAGCAACATCGGTGTTGTGAGAAGTGCGCGTGCAATTGCGACCTTCTGTTGCATACCGCGCGAGAGTTGTTCCATCTCTTCGTCCATTCGTTTTGCTTCAAAACCAAGTCTTTCCAAAATATTACGTGCCCTCTTCTTGGCTTCCGTAGATGATATTCCGTATAACCGTGCAGCATAGACCAAATTCTCTGCTGAAGATAGACGTTTAAAGAAGGATGCCTCAACAGATACACGATTCATGACGCGTCTCACTTTCATACTATGTGTAACGACATCATCTCCGAATACATGTATGCTTCCAGCATCCGGCAATAGAAGTGTTGAGATAAGCCGTATTAGTGTTGATTTTCCTGATCCATTAGCACCGAGAATACCGTATATTTCACCAATGTTGACATCAAGTGAGATGCCATCAACAGCACGAATGGTCTCTTTCTCACGCTTGAACAGTCTGTATATCTTTTGATGAAAACGAAGTTTCTCATCAGACTTTTTCGTCCGATGAAAATGTTTCGTAACGTCGCGGACAGTTAATCCATATATAGGTTGTCCAACTTTTCTTCCTACCACTTGACTCAACGTCCTCCAAATCCCTTGACATTTCATAGTTACTTTTACACATAAAGTATTTTTGGACTTGGGATATGGTAGGTGTTATTATTTAGTTGAGATCGAAGATTGATTTTTGTATAGGTTTACCAGTCCATGGGTTCTTGAGTGGTGGTATATTTATAATTTTATTCCTTTTTTGGTTATTTTGATAATATTATTCTATAGAAAGGAATTGCATAGAGTTGTAAGTCATAGTTCCAAATTTTACGGGTGGGATATTATTTTTCCATTTTGCTTGTTCGTTTTGTTTATCCATTGTAATTAGTATTCCCATTGCTGCGTCATGTGTTATAACTGCGTATTGTAGTTGTTCAAATTTGATTTTTTTACTTCCTTTACCACCAGCGACTTGAACGATTATTCCCTTTTTTTTAGTGTTATCGGGTGTATCTCGCATTACACCGAATCCGTCTATACCTTTATCCTTGGATTTTTTAGGATTAGATACTAGTCCTTGTATTAATGATATAGCCCAGTCTTGGAATTTATGAGGTTGATTTTTTGATAATTGTAGTGCTGTATTTTTATCTATAGGTATACCTTGGATATTCATTAATGGGAATCCTTTAGGTTGTAATCTTGCGTAATTTACGAGTTTAATTGAAAATGGTAGTATATCTATACC
>VYFM01000507.1 GCA_009842375.1 Candidatus Poribacteria bacterium
AGTTAATATTAACTGTTCAATTTCTTCATGGCAGCAATCATCTCATCATCTGATGGATTGTTCTCTACCATTTCAACAAATTCGTCAGCAGAAATGTTATGTTCCTCCAGGAACATTTTATCCTGCGGTCACGGGTATATGTATTCACCGATTATTCCTTGTAGTTTTGCATTCGCTTTATCGGTAATTCTTGCAAGCCAAGGAATACCACCAATAATCATATCCCTGTGACGTGGTTTCCAATCAAGAGACATCTGATTCACCTCCTTCATATCAATCAATTACTGACTATACAATATCTTTAGATATTATATTACTCTTGTACATTTTCTTCAAGTTGTTTCAATGTATTCTCTAAGAGTTGAAGATTGCGTCCGTATCCTGTCCAATCACCATTACGTTGTGCTTGTTGTGCGTTATTGTAATAACTGTTTGCTTGTTCAATTAAGCCCCGTATTGATGTTGCAACCTGTGGTTGTTCAGTTGTATCTGTAGTGTCTTCAACTGTAGCAGATAGATCGCTTTGCGAACCTAACGTTGTAACGAACATCTTTCTAAGTGCTTCATCAAGACTTTCACCCCATACGACATGAAGGTTATCTTCTTCTTCATAACTGACAACGACGCGTCGCAGTTCAGGGATTGCTGTTTCCTCATCTTCAGACTGAATATAAATGGGTTCAACATATAGAAGCGCATTGTTCATCGGCATAATTAGTAGATTGCCTCGTAGAACACGTGTACCTTGTGTATTCCATAGGCTGATTTGCTGTGATATTTCTGGTTTCTGACTAATGAAGTTTTCAACCTGCATTGGACCGGAGACCAATTCTCTTTTAGGAAATCGGTATACGAGGAGTTGTCCATACTGAGGTAAATCACATCGCGCGGAAAGCCATGCGATAAGATTCGGTTTGTTCCGAGGTGTATACGGCAGCATCAGCATGAATTCAGGTTTCTCTTCTCCTGGTAAACGTAAGATGACGTAGTAGGGTTCAACTGGTTGTACATTGCCCGGTAGGTTTTTCTCTACTATACTTTGGGGTGTAAGCGGACTGATCTGCTGTGTCGGCGTAGTGACTTGTCTGCTTTGTGCGTCTGTATTGTCATAAAGTTCAGTACCGATTTGCCATTGGTCTTCACCAGCATAAAATGTTATTGGGTCTTTCATGTGGTAATCTTGATAGACACGGGATTGGATGAGGAACATCGTAGTTGGATAACGGATATGCGCCTTTAAGTTATCAGGCATATCATTAAATGGTTTAAAAAGGGACGGAAATATCTTACGGTAACATTCAACAATGGGATCCTGTACCTGTTCTATGAGGTAAAAATCAATTGTTCCATCATAAGCATCAACGACTACCTTAACTGAATTTCGGATGTAGTTTCCCCATGGTTGACCGTCCCGTTGGTTCATGGGACCCTGTTGTCTTCTTTGCTGAATAAACTCTTTCATTGAAACGGAATATGGGTATCGATGGGTGATAGTATACGCATCGATCATCCAAACAAGTCTTCCATCATGAATAACGGCATAAGGATCTCCGTCGTAACGTAAGAAAGGAGCGATTTTGTGTATCCGTCTTTTTATATTTCGCTCATATAACACTTTACTTGTAGATTCTATTTCCCCTGGCAGGATAAATTTTATTTCATTGTCAAACTTGAGCATGTAGACAAGTCTACGCCAGAAAGAAGAAAGTTGAACCCCTCCCTCACCTTGGTAGGCGTAGTCGACATACTGTTGCCCTTCTTGAGGGTAGTCAAACTCAAGTTTTAATTCCGTGCGTTGGGGATGGACAATGACGTACCTGTTTGTCCGTTCTCCATAATAGATACGTGGACCTGGGTCATCATTGAATCTATGAGGCCATTCGGGTTCATACTCAATAGGAGGTAATCCTCGTATGAACATATTTGGGTTGCCGTTAACAATTTCGTTTACTGGACTGACAACTGCCCCGTATCCGTGCGTATAAGTGTATGTTTGCTTATACCAATCATTTCTGACTGCAGGTGGGAGTTCATCAATGTTTAGTTCGCGTGCAGACAACATTACTTGTTGGATATCGTCGTTTACCTTGTATCTATCAATATCAACATCAAAGAAATCATATTGTGATCGTAATTCTTGGAGTTGCCTGAATGTTCTGCGTAAGGGTCGCCAGTCCCAAAGTCGGATACTATTCAAAACTGGTTGGTTTTCAGGACTCGTTATGTCGGCATAGGAGAGTTTCTCTGTGAGTGGATACTCTTCTTCTGTAACTGTGTTGTTTTCTAAACCGTAAGCATTTAACGTTGCTTTGATGTTATAGTTGATGTACTGTTGTTCTAAAACCTGTTTATTGGGTTCAACACGATATGTCTGAACAAGTCTTGGATATAATTGTCCGAGGAAACCGGCAACTATGAAAACTGCAAATCCTGTGAAAACAATAGTATTGCGACGTAGGAAAATGCCTATTATGAAAACAATGGCACACAAAATAGTGATTACCAGCATAATCCATAGAATCGGTAGTCGTGCGTTTATTGCAGCATATCCACCACCCCCACGCACTACATCGTTTGATGTATATAGCAGGTCGAACATGACAAAACGGTAGTTCCATGCGCGAAATAGGAGGGTCAATGCTGCTAAAATGAACAGATGTGTTTTCACTCGGGCTGGTGGTTGAAACCTTAGTTGGTTTGTCTCACCAGTAATCAAACCGTGGAAAAAGTAGATGATGATTGCAAAAATCGTTACTAAGAAAAAGATACCAAAAAGTGTGCCGATGACGTATCGTTCCAACGGCATTTTGAAAACATAATAAGCAACATCCTGATCAAAAATTGGGTCACGTGCAAGTGATGTGAAATATGCTTTTTGCCCACTTTCAATCTGCACCTCAGAATCTAAGCGTAGACCAACCGGTATCGTTATCTGTTTTCCTTCTTGCTCAAGATCTCTTGTGATTACCTCTTCAACTTGTGCAGTTATCGGGTCATTTCCATCAACATGAATTCTTATCTGATCACTAACCTGAATCTTCTTTGCTTCAAGTTCTAAAGTTGAAACAGTGATTTCATTTGAATCAATATTATCTTCAACCACTATAGGTGTAGCCGACTGAAAATTCAGATCTTCCGCGTGCGTATACCTCAAAAAGACTTCCCAACGGTCTATTGCAGTATATCCCATCAATATACTAAACAGGATTGCAGTGAGCGTGAGTCCTCCGTATATCATCTTACGTGTATTGGTTTCTCCACCAGTGAATTCAGTTCCACCAAGGAAAGCTGGACTGAGTTGGGCAGGAGTCAGTTTATAGACTATAAACAGATTCACCAAAAGGATTATTAGGTATGCCACGCCAACGATAACACCAACTAAGATTTTTGTTGTGAGGATTTTGGTGTAAATGTTGGGATATTGCACCATCTTGAACCATAATAAATCTGGGAATATATTGATCCAAGCTGCAAATACGCCACCGAGGACTGCTAATACCCCTATAGAAATGACAAAACGTTTCATTCTTGATTCCATTGTTACTCCTTGTCTGGAATATATATGATTTAGTCCGACTTCCTCATTATTTTATATGTAAGACCTTATATACCGCAGCTACGTCTAAAATGCTTGTCCTAAACCGAAATGGTATTTGTATCCAGGTTTTACGCTTCGTAAATCGGTGTGACGCGCAGCTGCGAAATCTAATGATAACACACCAAGTCGTAATCTTAGTCCAACACCTACGGAACCTTTTAGATCATCAAGCCGAATACGGAAACCCTCACGGTCAAACATATTGTATGGATTATCGGGACCGTATTGTAAATCAGACCAAGTTCCACCAAAATCAGCAAAAAGAATACCACCGATCCCCCCGATAGACCAGCGAATGGGCCAACCGAAATATAGTACATCTATGAACGGAATGCGAAACTCTACACTGAATAGTCCGAGACGGGAACCGACCAAGTCTTCGTAGTTATAACCACGTAGCGTATCAATTCCACCGAGGTAAAAGAGGGATTTGTCAATGCCGAAGCTCCCACCAAGTAAGAATCGTGTAGCAATAGTCGTGCGTCTTCCTAAACCGAAATAATTTCGGTAATCAAATACGACATTTGTAAGTGCTAACTGGCTTCCAAGCGTTGGAAACGACCGTTCAATTTCAAAACGGTAACGCGTGCCACTGTAGGGTGCCCATTCTCTCCACATCGTATTATCTCCAACAAAAGCCATAGATCCAATGGAAAGAAGTCCTCGGTCAAAATAATCAAAAGGATCACGCGTTTGAAAATTATAGGAAAATGGTGTCGTATACATTGAATACTGCAAATCTAACCGATGATACCTGTCAAATGGATAACTGAGATACCCACCAGCACCTGTGACACGTTGTAAAATACCACGTTGATTGCGTATTGAACCAAGTAAATGGTATTGATGATAATTAAAAATGACCGCGCCAACATCAGCACGATGCGTCAAAAACCCATATTGCGCGATAAAATCGGGAATAAGGTACCCACCTGTTTGATTAATCACGCTCAGTCCGACACGGTGATTCCCTAACATATCGCTTGCACTTAATTGGATTTGACTTCGAAGCAATCCATCTGCGCCATAACTAAATTCAGGAAATATAGCATCCAGTCGGAAAGAGGATCTTGTACTGTACTTTCGTTTCGCTATTCTATAGTTTGGTTCAGCAATATCAGTATCTAAAAGAATTGCAACAGGTTGTGTTTCTACTGGTGTGGTCTCAACTTTCTCCTCAAGGATGTTATCGGATTCCATAACACATATATCATACTTCCCATTATCATACGCACTAAATAGGAGGCGTTTCCCATCGGGTGAAAAAGTAGGGTTGAAACAACCTGTAATCAGATTCGTTAGTCGTGTCATCTGTCGGTCATTAATGTTGAGTGTGTATGCGTCATACACACCGTGCAGATCAGCACAAAACAACACAGATTCTCCATTGGACATCCAAACAGGACTAATCGCGTTTAATGTACTATCTGTGAGTATCTGTTCTGTTTGTTGATCAATATCAATTAAGACAAGTCGGTTTTTGTGTTCGCGTTCTGAAGCGTATATGATTGCATTTTTAGTTGGATGCCAAGATGGATGTGTGTCATTGTAGGGATCTTGAGTTAATCGTTTGATTGTTTCATTTTCCAATTCAATTATATATAGGTCTGTTTGACCTTCTTTAAGTGCGGAGAAAACAACACGTTTACCTATGCTATCATAATTTGGTGAGTTTGCAGTATCAAAATCAAGTTTAACATAATGTGTCAGTTTATGTGTAAGGATATTGACTTCTACAAGATAATTTGCATCTCTATGTTTACCGATAAAGGCAATGTGATCACCATCAGGTGACCATGCCAGACTTTGATCAGATCCGCTGGAATCGGTTCTAATTTCCTCATATTTATTGCGGAAGAAACGTTTGGTAATACGATTCAGTTTTTCCCCGGTTTTTGCTGACATCAGGACAATTTCTAAAAATCCATCGTTTGCAGTGATATAAGCAATGAGATCACCACTCGGAGACCAAACAGGTTTTATATTGTGAGAGAATCGTGATTGTTCGGTTAGTTTCCGTGCAACGATACTTGGCAACTCTTTGTCCTCTATCAGGGGCCAATATCGTTTACGTACCATCTGACGATATCCTTTATCAAACTCTTTAAGACTTACACTCAAGACATTTTTAAATACATGGTCTATATTCTTGGTTCGACTCTGCCGCAATCCCCACAGAATTTCAGCGATTTTTTCACGTCCATAAGTCTGGACAAGGTATCCAACGGCTAACTGTCCCATCTTATAACCGAGGTAAGGTGAACTAAGCCGATTAAAATTCTGTAATTGTGTCAGTGGAACAATATTGTTGTTGAAACTTGCATCCCGTAACACCATTTCTCCGATAGCATCATTATCTTCAGCAAAATAATCCGCCATCCCTTCCATAAACCAGATAGGTGGCGAATAGAGAAACTCTCCACTATAGATACTTGCATGCGGTTTCTGATAAAGTATATCATATTGAAAGATATGGATAAGCTCATGGTAAATTACTTCACGGAAAGCTTCAAGTGAACCAGTAAAAGGTATAACAATGCGGTGTTTGAAAAGTTCAGCAAATCCTCCAATGCCTTCATGTAACTCTTGAAGAATGACATTCGTTTCCTGAAAATCTCTGTGTGATTTGTATAGTATAAGTGGTGTTCTATTTTCAAGTTCATGTTCAAAGTCTTCACTATGCTTTTCATACGCTTCTTCAGCGATTGCAGCCATGACTGGTACAAGTTTTGCTTCACTTGGATAATAGTGAATATCAAAATGTTCGGTGCGGTGTAC
>VYFM01000674.1:0-5968 GCA_009842375.1 Candidatus Poribacteria bacterium
GAATCTTTTGTTGATGATTGTTACTTAGAGTTTATCTCGTAGGTCGGAGTGAGCGAAGCGATGTCCGACAAGTCCTGTTCTATATGTCCTATCATGTCGGACTTCGCTACCCTCGCTCCGACCTACGTACTGATATGTGTATAGGTGTATACACGTATACGCGGATTATTTTCAGAATCTCGGATTACGCGGAATACGCGGATAAGAGGGGATTTGTCAGAATCACGGAAACTGCGGGTGATGTGGTATGTGTGTTTGCACAAACTGGAAAGTTTGTGGGACAAAGAGGCGCGCGGTGCGTGCCTGCTACCTTGTCGGAGGTCGCTTTGCTCGCTCCGACCTACGAAGATCTACTACAAAGAAGCGGACAGGGTGCGTGGGTGCGGTTGGTGGTTATATGTTGAATTTGAGTTGGTGTGGGGTTTCGCGGATGTGCTGGATTAAGAGGTTTTTTGTCCATGAGAGAGCAATTTTGAGGTCGACAGGTTCGCCCTCTTGTAGGTATCCTTCCTTCTTGTTCTTTCTGCGGAGTGCGTTGAGACTCATCGTGTTGGATTTCATTGAGTTGCAGGGTTGACAGAGCAATGCACGGTTGTCTATGTGGTTTGTGCCGCCATCTCCATCTTCTGCCATCCTCATCTACATGTGTGTAATCTTTTTTTATCCAATCTCCATAAGGTTCAAATTGGACGTTAAATAGGAATGCGGCGGTGTCTTCGCCTTATATTCTGTTCTTACGGTCTTTAGCATTCCATGTTTTTTCTTCGTTCATCAGAGACTCAAATATATCCTGAATAACTTTCTCAGCTTCAGTTTTGTCGTTACAATGTGCAACAATGATTTTCTCTGAACCCCATCCTACATTGGGATTAGAAGCAATTACATTGTTACGTTGTATCCTGATATTATTGTAGATGTCTGTGCTGATTATGTGGTTGTCTTCGGTTAATATGTGCATATTAATTTCCTTTCTAAGTTGTTTATTATATGTGTTTTTTGTGTTTTGGTCAAGGGATTGTGTTTTTTGGGAATTGTTAGGATCGTGGGATTGTCAGAATCGCGGGTGACGCGGGGTTGTCTGAATCGCGGAAGGCGCGGAATTTCGCGGATTTGAGTTTGCACGAACTGGAAAGTTTGTGCTACAAAGAGTGGGTGGTAGGGGTGTTTGCACAAACTGGAAAGTTTGTGGGACAAAGAGGGATGGCACGGGGTGGGTGCTGCGATGTCGGGGTTCGCGTTGCTCAGTCCGATAGACGAGACTTAATTATCCGATTTCAACGCTTGTGCGCGTTTCATAAAGACATCTTTATCCACGACCCATTGCGGGTAACCGATGTTGCCGTTATCGGTAAGATAGTCAATTCTTTTATTCAGGAACTCAAGTAATTCCGGGTTTTCACGTGCAACAGTAAACCCGCCATATTCTACCTGTTCATCGAGAGCGGTAACAACGAAAGCACCAGCAGATGCAGCCGCGGCATCTCGGTTTCCGATTTCACCGCGTGCAAGCGCGTCAACCCTGTTTTCTCGTAGGTTATCCAGCAATATTTCTTCTTCTGTTAAGGCGATAGGTGTTCGCGGCATCAACGGGTCAGGACCTTGATACGGCATATTCACAGGATAGTTAACTTGTGGCATGCTATCTGCGGGCGGGTAGAGCGTAAACCTGTTTTCTATATTCGGTGTTGATCCCGCTGGAGTAATCTTATAGTCCGCCGTGCCTTCTGCGACAACTATGCCTTGTGGCGTTTGTATGCGTGTGCCATTTGCTATCACGCCACTGCTATCCACAATTCCAGTAATTTGAAGTAAACGTGCCTCACCGGTTGTCCCTCGTAGCACGCCTACGCGGATATCAAGCGTCAGGTCGGTGTAGTTTTGAATACGTCCTGCATCATTAGCACGTACCAGAAGCGATTGACGAAATACGATGTGAGGCGTTGTGAAGGCAACAAGCGGTGTGCCAGTTGCGTCCTTTGTCCGCTCCTCAAGGATTGTGATACCGCCACCGATAACATCATAGTCAGAAGCAGCAGCCAAAAGCCAGATATTCTCCCATTGAGAGATTGGTTCCCTTGTAAAAACCAAGTTGGGAGTTTCCATGGCTTCAAGTGCAGTCAAAAGGTCTGCTTCATAACCGAGATGTGTATTCGCTAAGCTGTAGCTTACAGGTGAAAAAGCGTCATAAAACCCGACATTGAGAACACGGGGCTGCTCTGGTGTTCGTGTGTCGTCAATGACATTGATGGCTTTTTGGTATTCACACCCGATTGATAGCACACAAAGTGTTATGAAAACAATAAACAAATTTCGCATGAGATATTTCTTTAACCCAATGGGCGAATACGAAGAAGTGATATTTTCAAGTTGTTATTATATGTGTTTTTTGTGTTTTGGTCAAGGGGTTGTGTTTTTTGGGAATTGTTAGGATCGTGGGATTGCGCGGATTTTTTTTTGTCAGAATCGCGGGTGACGCGGGGTTGTCTGAATCGCGGATTACACAGAGGACGCAGAGGGACGCGGTTTTGAGTTTGCGTCTATTTGCATCCCTTCATAAGTTTGGGTTTATTTTTTGAAAGGGGACTTGGGAGGTGAAGACTCAGAAATCCGCGTTTATCTGTGTCATCCGCGAAATCCGTGATTCAGACAATGAACATGTCGGGTTTCGTGCCTCTACCCGACGGACGAAGGGATGTCGGAGGTCGCTTCGCTCGCTCCGACCTACGGACTTAATTCTGTGAAAGTTAAATGCATTTGATGGTATACTATTTAGTATGAAATACATATTTGTTTTTGGTATGATGGTAATGTTGTCCGTTGTCTGTGGGGGTGCGGATGCGGATGAACTTGTGATCTCGTTTCTGTCCAATGAACAGGGGAATTATGAGATCTTCGTCGTGGATGTGGCGGGGACGGTGCTGGATCGTTTTGAAACGGATCCTATGCAAAAGAGCGGTTTGACGTGGTCGCCTGATCCGAATGTGTTTGGGTTCTCGTCTGGTGCAGATGGGAATCTGGATGTGTACAAGATGGATCTTCGCGAGAAGAAACCGATCCGCTTGACTTTTCACGAAGAGAGAGATTTGAGACCCACTTGGTCGCCTAACGGTAAATGGATTGCGTTTATCTCTGACCGGAATGGGAAGCACGATGTTTTTCGGATTGATGCGGATGGCGCGAACTTGACCCAGTTGACGAATGAAGGGCATTGCGGTATGCCTACGTGGTCACCGGATAGCAAGTGGATCGCTGTTGATATTGATCATGATGTGCTAAACGCTATTTATATTATGAACGCTGAAGGGGATGCGTTGCGTCAGGTGACGGGTGATCTGCCGTTATTGGGAGGAGGTCTCTGTTGGTCGCCTGATGGTGAACGGCTTGCGTATGTTGCTGGTCGGTTTGGTCAAGAGGCTATTAATGTTTTTACGATTGGTGTTGATGGTGAAGATAAGCAGCGGTTGACGGATTTGGGCATTGGTCTACGTGCGGGTTTTCCTGCGTGGTCTCCTGATGGGAAATGGATTGCTTATTCTGTTGTGCCGTTGTTTGGTGGTGATAGCACGGTTTATGTAATTCGTTCTGATGGTGTTGGTATTGGAAAAGCGTTGGAAGAGACTGCGGGTTTGTCGGTGGGTCATGTGTCTGTGTGGAGGTATGGTAGTTTTTTTTGGGCTTCTCCGGAGATGGGGAGTAGCTGGGTTACATGGGGTGCTGTGAAAGCGGGTTTGTGAGTTTGTGATTTAGACAACTCTGTCGGGTTTCATGCCTCTACGCGACCTACGAGAGGTGACAATACGGACATCGCGGAGGACGCGGTTTTGAGTTTGCGTCTCCCGCTTTTTGTCTGAATCGCGGATTACGCAGATTACGCGGAAGAACGCGGGTTTGAGTTTGTGTCTCCAAGTGTCCCTTCTAAAGTTAGGGTTTATTTTTTGAAAGGGTTATAGGATGTGAAGACGCAGAACCGCGTTTCTCCGTGAAATCTGTGAAATCCGTGATTCTGACAAAGAACTGTCTGAATCGCGGAGGACGCGGATGACACGGAAGAACGCGGTTTTGAGTATGCGTCTCCCAAATTCCTTTGAAAAAATGAACCCTAATCCTATGAAAATGAACCTGAAACAACAAGAATACTTCCGCGTACATCCGTGTAATCCGCGCAATCCGCGATTCAGACAACCCTCCGCATAATCCGTAATTCAGACGACTCTCCACGTTCCTCAGAAACATACTTGAATTTCATCAAAAATATGGTATCATGAAACCGTTTGATCAAGGGTATAGACAATATAGTAAACGAGTAAACGGAAAGAAACACTCTAAAAACATACATAAGGATATAAAACATTGAAAACTGATTTAAAATATGGGGAGATTACTGGTAAAATAATCAAGGCAGCGTATGAGGTACATACCTTCTTGGGAAACGGGTTTCAAGAAGTGATCTATCAACGAGCGTTATCGCTTGAAATGGAACGGGTTGGGTTAGGGTTTGCACGTGAAGTTGAATACGATATTTACTACAAAGACAATCCTAAACCTATCGGTAATCGTAGAGCTGATTTTCTGGTTGAAGGTAAGGTATTGGTAGAATTGAAGGCTGTTACTGAATTGGAAGATGTGCATATAGCCCAGTTACTAAATTATCTAAAGGTGTATCGTATAGAAGTAGGGTTACTGCTCAACTTCGGTGAGAAGAAATTGGAATACAAAAGACAGATATATTCAGCATCTGTCTGAATCTCGGGATTGTCTGAATCGCAGATTACGCAGATTACGCGGAAGAACGCGGGTTTGAGTTTGTGTCTCCAAGTGTCCCTTCTAAAGTTAGGGTTTATTTTTTGAAAGGGTTATGGAATGTGAAGACTCAAAACCGCGTCCATCCGCGTCATCTGTGAAATCCGTGATTCAAACAAATAACAGTCAGAATCGCGGAGGATGCGGACTACGCGGAAGAACGCGGTTTTGAGTTTGCGTCTCCCGCTTTTTGTCTGAATCGCGGATTACGCAGATTACGCGGAAGAACGCGGGTTTGAGTTTGTGTCTCCAAGTGTCCCTTCTAAAGTTAGGGTTTATTTTTTGAAAGGGTTATAGGATGTGAAGACGCAGAACCGCGTTTCTCCGTGAAATCTGTGAAATCCGTGATTCTGACAAAGAACTGTCTGAATCGCGGAGGACGCGGATGACACGGAAGAACGCGGTTTTGAGTATGCGTCTCCCAAATTCCTTTGAAAAAATGAACCCTAATCCTATGAAAATGAACCTGAAACAACAAGAATACTTCCGCGTACATCCGTGTAATCCGCGCAATCCGCGATTCAGACAACCCTCCGCATAATCCGTAATTCAGACGACTCTCCACGTTCCTCAGAAACATACTTGAATTTCATCAAAAATATGGTATCATGAAACCGTTTGATCAAGGGTATAGACAATATAGTAAACGAGTAAACGGAAAGAAACACTCTAAAAACATACATAAGGATATAAAACATTGAAAACTGATTTAAAATATGGGGAGATTACTGGTAAAATAATCAAGGCAGCGTATGAGGTACATACCTTCTTGGGAAACGGGTTTCAAGAAGTGATCTATCAACGAGCGTTATCGCTTGAAATGGAACGGGTTGGGTTAGGGTTTGCACGTGAAGTTGAATACGATATTTACTACAAAGACAATCCTAAACCTATCGGTAATCGTAGAGCTGATTTTCTGGTTGAAGGTAAGGTATTGGTAGAATTGAAGGCTGTTACTGAATTGGAAGATGTGCATATAGCCCAGTTACTAAATTATCTAAAGGTGTATCGTATAGAAGTAGGGTTACTGCTCAACTTCGGTGAGAAGAAATTGGAATACAAAAGACAGATATATTCAGCATCTGTCTGAATCTCGGGATTGTCTGAATCGCAGATTACGCAGATTACGCGGAAGAACGCGGGTTTGAGTTTGTGTCTCCAAGTGTCC
>VYFM01000674.1:6068-6361 GCA_009842375.1 Candidatus Poribacteria bacterium
TTTGTGTCTCCAAGTGTCCCTTCTAAAGTTAGGGTTTATTTTTTGAAAGGGTTATGGAATGTGAAGACTCAAAACCGCGTCCATCCGCGTCATCTGTGAAATCCGTGATTCAAACAAATAACAGTCAGAATCGCGGAGGATGCGGACTACGCGGAAGAACGCGGTTTTGAGTTTGCGTCTCCCGCTTTTTGTCTGAATCGCGGATTACGCAGATTACGCGGAAGAACGCGGGTTTGAGTTTGTGTCTCCAAGTGTCCCTTCTAAAGTTAGGGTTTATTTTTTGAAAGGGTTAT
>VYFM01000191.1 GCA_009842375.1 Candidatus Poribacteria bacterium
TAGAAACAGCCGGAAACGATTTAGAAACACTTGAAAAATCACTAAATGAACTTGAAGCAACACTTCAAAACGTAGAAACTGTTGAGACAAATAACGATATAATTGATGAAACCACTGAGGAAAGACAACTCTTTGACGATAAATCTTACAAACTTGATGCGATACTTGTCCGAGTCAGAATGAAAGAATGCAACCTTGCCATCACTGACTTACAAGAAAAAATCGGGGTTGCATATCGAACCCTTATCCGATGGCTCAACAATGACGACTTCCCACGACATCGCAACCTTGTTAAACTTGCAGATGTTTTAGATCTTGAACCCCATCAACTTGTCGTCAGATGGAGAGGATTCACCATTCCCCGTCCTAATGAAAGCAGTGACACACTTCGTTATATCCAAAGACGCATCGAGACAATCGTTGCACAAATCCTTGAAGACAAGGAAACATCAAAGGAGATAAAACTTGACGCACTCGTCAAATATCACAACATCCTTCTCAAAGCAACAAAATGAAGCACCACACATCATAAGATCAGAACTATAGTGAGATTTGAAAAAATGGACATTTACTTTGCCCTATCGCGTTTATATTCGCGCAATACATTGCGTCTCGGACATCCTGTAGGAGCGACATGGTAGCAGGCACGCTCCGCGTGCCATCCGCCTAATAGTGAGAATCGTAGGTTGGTTAAGTTTACGAAACCCTTGCGTATCAATTTAATGAAATGAATCCACTCTTATGATTGTATAGCCCCAGTGGGACGATAAGTGTATAGAATAGGGGCAACAAACTATATTGCGCCTCAGGGGAGCGATATATGTATATGAGTCCCAAAATGGGTATAAATATATATATCAGTCTGATGAATTTGTCAAAATCAATACAACACATGCACCCGATTCTTACCACGCAAAGTCTCATCGGGCATAACAATCGACATCTCAACAATAGCAATAAGCGAACCATCACCACGAATAGCAAGCGTATCATAAGGAAGCTGTCCCTCCGTACGATAGGTATACAGATATTTCGCTAACCCACTACCCTCAGCAGTCAAATCAAACACCGAAACACCATGCAGACTCTCATTCGGATTTTGACTCCGTTTAGATACAGCCAACGCAGCATAACGACCTTCAGAATCAATCCGTAAACCTTGTGGCATATTCTCAAGTTTCCACTGCCAAATCTTTTCACCACGCCACGTATGAGCAAAAACCGTCATCCCATTAGGATGCAACGTAGAAGGACGTTGCGCACCCTTCTGAAGATGATATGGAATATACGTATCCCCAGTAACGAAGATGGCAGCATCATTTGTCGCGCCAATAGTCCCAGTTGTTGCAATAATCGGCACACCACTTACCTCCAGAGGTGTCGCCAAATTCTGTTGCCATATAGGTTTTGGTCGGTTTACATCAAATATGTAAGCACGTCCATCATCCGTTGTAACGTTTACAAACTTACCATCACCAGACATACTGACACCACGCCAGAAAGTAACACCCTCAAAATACGGAGTGAGTGGCTCAATATCTGAATGCCATTTTTCAGTTCCTGTCTCCACATCAAGCACAGTAAGCCTTCCATTGCCTTTGCCACTCTCATCTATAACAAGCGCAAGTGTATTTCCATCAGCACTCACATCAAACCAACGGTATATCTTCTCAGTAGCACCTTCACTGGGGTATTTCCATGTAACATTCCCTGTCTTCGCTTCAAACCGATAAAGCATCGATCGCTTCTCAGCAATCTCGTTCTGTGTCCAAGAATGCACACCAGATACCAACAGATCACCATTAGAAAGTGTCCGCATGCATGACTGACCCGGATAACTCACCCACGCATACACACTGTCCGGATTATTCGGAGTAGAGGTCTCAATATCATCTGCTGTTCGGTATTTCCAGCGCAGTTGCGGGGTTTCCCCTGTCAGGTCATAGCAGTAGATAAAGCCATCCGCAGCTTGTTCACCGACATACAGCAGCGAACTATCAGGACTAAATGCAATATGTCTGATATAACCTTCCGATATGCGTGTTTTCCAAACCTCTTCACCAGTCATCGGATGCAGAATAGCGATATGCCCTCTATCCGTTGCGACAACAAGTTGTGTTGTCTCCGCATCATTACTAAAAGCAATCGCAGTCGGTTTAGCAGGTTGACGTAGATTCTCCATCAACGACAAAAGACCATCTAACTCTATCGTTCTGATAAGATACGATACAGGTTTTAGCGGTGATGCAGCATTTATTACAGTCTTTCCTATACGAAAACGATAATCTGTCCTTGGATGCCACGAATATTTCAGCAGAACACGTTTCTCATCTATTTTATAGATCGGTACCGCATTAAATGATGATGTATTCTGTTCGGTAGCAACTTCAATCTTTGAGTTTAGTTCATCTTTTGTTTCAGCTTCAAGCACAACACCTGTTCTTACCCAGACAACATTCAATTCTGCTACCACTGTCGCACAAGGTAAGATAAACAGCAATAATAGAAAACAATAAATTCGGCTCAATTTCATTATAATATTCCTCACAATATAAAGACTATAGACAACATTCCTAATCCGCTACACGCCACAAACCGCGTCCCAATCTCGCGCCGAGTAACACACCGATAAATGTATACGCAAACCCCTCAACAAATATACGTAACCATACATACCAATCTGCAAAAAAGAGGCGGTAGAATAGAATAGAGAGTTGAAAATCAACATAAACAGCAATCGCATCACAGATACCCAAAACAAGTGCCCAAGCAAGCAAACCACGTCTCCGAACAAGCAAAAATCCTGTCTCCAATAGTAATATACTCGTGCCTGTGTAGATAATCGTCATCGGAGTGAAAAGACCGAATGTGACACCACCAAGAAGCAAACGCACCGCAGATACGATCAGGATTACACCACCCTTTATATGGCTATGACCTCGTTCCGCGTTTTCTCTCGGCGTTCCATAAATATAGATGAGCAACGCAGTGAGCAACGCATAATAGAGTGTTTCATTAATCAACCCAGTTATTAAAACAGAGACAGGTCCGAAAATGACACGAATGAGGTTCAAAAATAGGGTTGATGGAACTACGACAGCAACGAATATCGTTGTGCCAAATAACGCAATGACAATGAGCTGCTTAGTGGAGAAGCGGGTAAAGAATTGACGGTGAAACCGAAGCAGAACCACCAATCCAATGCAACTCGCAAAAATTGCCAATCCACTCACATAAAGTGCCTGCCGGTTAGGAACGATGGTATGTAAAGGTCTTTTAGCACTGAGAACAGTTGTATCACTACCCCATATCTTCACCACAATCTCACGTTCATATTCACCTGCTTCAGCCAATTGCGGATGAAAATAGATAGGCAAAGAGATAGACGTTAATTCTCCACCCGGCAAACTCGCAAAACTAATGCTACGATCTGTACCAGCATTCACTGCATCCGGTGGAGCAAGAAATGGTACCGCCTTTCCAGTAATCACATCACGGTTGATTGATGAAACTACCACATGAATAGTATCTTCACCCGTGTTATTAATACGAACTGTCTGATAACTGATAGGAGTATATTCATCCGTTTGCTGTGTTTCAAGCCAACTAAACAATGGTCGCGGATGATATATAGCATTTTCCCTTTGTCTCGTATCCACTATCCCTACCGCATCCGTAGGCATATCAATTGATGCAATAGAAATATGTTCTACAATCTCAGGAACAGAGGCTACACGTAATTGAACCTCTGCTTTCTGTTCCCATGTTTCCCCATCAGCAGTTGTCCAGCGGACAATCCCCGATATACTTTGAATATCAGTTGTATTGGTTGGACTTGTTGGAAAATGAGGTATATTTATTTTCAGTTCACGATACCACACTTCCGATGCAACTTTAAACACATCGGTTGTTGAAAGACAAGTTTGTTCATCCGTAGTTACTGTCTCCCATCCTGCTAAAGTATGATTGATGTCAAGAGATGACGGTATACATAATTCTATATCAAAAGTAGCAGGAACATTTCCGTTTGTTACAATGACAGTCGCAGTCATCACACTTCCTTGCAGAAGCAAAGCTTTCTGATTGCCACCCATTTGTCTTTGTTTTTCCGATCTCATTGCAGCACCATAAGGGATAGCAATCTCGAAATTACCGCGAGCATATTTAAACGGGGCAGTCACCGTTTCAATGAATACCTTTCCTGAGAGTATAGTCGCTTCAAATCTGTAGGTTTCCTCTTCCTGCCATTCAAAATAGAGTGATTCTGTTTGGCGCGGTTGCACAGGAAAATCGAGTTGAGCAACCACTGTTCCATCGGAATTGTAGGCAGTTACTTGCTTTATCGGTGTTGGGTTTTCAAACTGCACTTTAGCACCTAATGAAAAAAAGGTAATCTGCCATGATAGCGGTTCTTCTGGTTTCTCTTGTGTGCAACCAATACAGAATATCGGAAGAAGAAACAGAAACCCCCATTTCCTCATAACAGACTACCCTCAATTTTAATCCATGTTTCTACGGTGGACACGGTTACCTAACCGAATCTAAAAATGTTGAGCAACTTTGACTAAGTCTAAGATATTAACCTCGCCATCCTCATTAACATCACCTACTAAACCAGGACCGGTTTTACCGAAATCCTGCGCGACAAGAACAAGGTCCTTTATATCAATAAACCCATCATCATTCACATCTTCATTCCGTGGCACAATTTGGGCAAGTGCTACTTCATCGGTACCGTGCCCCAATTGATAAGTACTGACCAGTGTCTCATCTGGTCCCATCACGAGCATGGTAGACATTCCACCACCCGTCCAGTCAGGTTTCGTAATGTAAAGGTTACCATCATCACCAAAGGTCATTCCAGAACCACCAGCAAACTCCTCTAACGTATTATCTTTGTCACGAATCCAATCTTGTGATGGGACATCGTAGATAAGCAAACCCCGATTAAGCCATCCACCTTGGATAAACAACTGCTTCTGTGAATTAATCGCAAAAGAACCTGGAGTCATCTGAAGATCAATTGTTTTGATGATTTCATCAGTTGTCGTATCAATAAAGACAAGTTCCCCGGATATGTCGTTATAGTTCCCTGTTGTCTTTACAATAACTGTGGACTCACTATCATTGAGAATACTACCAGCATTGATAGGCATTGCAATAGTCTTCACCACCGAATCTGTCTCTGTATCTATGACAGAAACAGTACTTTGATGATAGATGGACCTACCAGCTTCCGCATCCCACTCCCAAGCAGGATTAGTCACGTATGCTTTCCCATTAAGAATTGTAATACCGGTCGTTTTGTTGAATGATGGATCCGTTATGATTTTAGACACACTACGACTACCGATGTTGATAACATGCACCTGATGCGAATTATCGCAGGTAACATACATCTTGTTCGAGTTAACAAGCGCGAGACTTTGTGGATAAACCCCAGACGGCAAAGTTATCACACCGACAATCTCACGCCGTTCAAGATTAACGATTAAAATGCTGTCGTGGGAGGGGAGAGAAAGCCAATCAAAATTTGATATATACGCATGATGACCATGAATAAGAATATCACTTGGAACACCACCGATAGAAATGACTTCCCTATCAACAGCCAGATTCAGATTCGGTTCATCCAAATCTATAATTGATAGGGAAGAGGTGATATCCCAATCATCCTTATCCAACGCGTTTAAAACAACCGCAAGATTCTGAACTTCTGTTTGTGCAAAGGCAGTGTTGAAGAAAAGTGTGAAAAGTATCGCACCAATCAACAGGAATGAAAGCACATTGTGATTTATACCGAACGGGAGTTGTCGCCTAAAGCAAAAAAATCTGTTCATTAATACCTCCGTAATGAAACAAGAAACCCCTGCTTTCATTGAAAAGACAGGGGAAAGGCAACACACTCTGAAATGTAATCCTGTAATACTGTGTAGTTCGTCGGTTTATGCTGAATTTGACAGGATATTGCTGTGTTCTGTTCCACCGCTTTCCCGCGAAAGCAGACGCGTGAAACTCGATCCAGGCAGGTCTCCTGACTTCCGATCTTCTAACGTAGCATACAAACACAACTTACACTACAAAATCCGCTATACCTTCCCATCAACCGTTGACAGTGGTCTTTACAGCGGAAATTCCTATTTGAGGAATTAATCGTTTACAGTGGCGGGGCCGTGGCGGAATCTCACCGCGCTTCCCTATTCTCCGGGGTTTATCGCAACTTTTGCGACCGGCACCTGAACCGTTCATATATTCAATTGTATGTAAGTATTATAGCAAATTACACAGTCTATTGCAAATTTATTGTCATTTTCGGGTGTGTAAAGTTTCTGGCACTGTTGCGTAGGGGCGGG
>VYFM01000387.1 GCA_009842375.1 Candidatus Poribacteria bacterium
AGACATGGCATACTAACATACAAATACATTATACAATTTTGACCAAAATATGCGAATTGACTGCCAAAGCCATATATTCCCAAAGTCGTATATTGAAATTCTCGCGAAAAACCCACATCCTCCACAGGTGATTCGCAACAGTAATGAGGCAATTGTCACTTATGGTGATGTCCAAACATTCCGATTACAGGATGAGGCTTACGACCTTAAACGCAAACTAAAGGATATGGATGCAGCAGGTGTAGATCTGGCACTTCTGAGTACCAATATACCGCCACCTTGCATGCTATCTCCTGAACTGGGAACCGAAGGTGCGCATGCGATAAACAATGCTATCGTAGAACTTGTTGACAAGTATCCAGACCGATTCGCAGGATTGGCTTGTCTTCCGTGGCAAATACCCGATGAGGCTATCGTTGAAATGGATCGAGTTAAGGCGTTGGGATTTCGCGGGATTATGCTATATTCGCATATCGGTGGGGAACATGTCGATTCACCTAACTTTGAACCTGTTTATGCCCATGCAGAAGTGGTACAGTTGCCAATAGTCATGCATCCTACTGTACCAACTTGGGGTGAAGCAATCAAAGATCACTGGATGATCGGTATGATGGGATTGCAAGTAGACTGTAGTTTCGCGTTGCTACGTTTGATTTTAAGCGGGATTTTGGAACGGCATCCAGAACTACAACTTGTGATACCTCACGTTGGTTGGGATTTTGCCGTATATGAGTGGTCGAATTGACCATCAGACTGAGGTGTTAGGTAGAGCAAGGGATCACATTTCAAAACCGCCAAGTTCGTATTTACGTCAAATCTATATGGATACTGTATCGCCATCATTACAAGCATTACACTTTGCTTATGAGTTTGTTGGGGAGCATCGTTTGCTATTTGGGACAGATCATCCTTGGGTAGATATGCAGCGGTTTGTTGGTCTGATTGAAGAGATGGATATTCCTGAAGCCGCACGTGCCCGTATTTTTGGTGAGAATGCTGCCAAATTGTTTGATATTGTGTAAACCATCTGAGATATTGCAACAACAAAATATTTACTTGAAAAGAGGAAATACTACATGGATTATGAGTTAACTGAGGAACAACGTTTCTTTTTTGAAGATAAGGGTTATTTGATAATTGAAGAATTCCTTGAACAGAAGCATATTGCTGAACTTAGAAGTGCACTTGCAGAATCTATTTCTATACGGAGAGTATGTGAAACAAACGGTAATCCTCAAACTGGGATGACGCATATTCATGGAGAGAAAAGCACTCGTATTTTCTATATCCTTGGGGATCATCCATTGTTTTTGGAGTTATTGGATTGGGAACCGATGATGCCTTATGTTACGGGTCTGCTGAATCAGATGCCACACCATCACGCATCGGATGCTATCGTTGAATATGGATCGGAATTGATGGAACGTCCGATGGGTTGGCATATTGATGGACACGATGATGGCTACCGTAATCTGCGACCAATTCCACTGTTATAACTCAAACTTGGTTATTATCTGACAGATATGACTGATGGAGGACAAGGGAATCTGTGGTTGCTACCGGGAAGTCATAAAGCGATGCATGACCCCAACCACGATGACCTACGGTATCCGTATCAATATCCTGGTGCTTTGGAAGTATGTGCTCCTGCTGGTAGTGCGATTTTGTTCCATAACGCGGTATGGCATTCTTCGGGGATATTTACGAAACCTGAAGGCTGTCGTGAAATGCTGTATTACGCATATGAACATCCGTGGATGGTTGGATCTCAGGAACATTGGAGATATCCGAAAGATTTCTACAACAAACAATTATCACCCGCGCAACGTAAGTTTTTTCATGGATTTGTCTTTGATCCGCCTGAACAGAGGTGGGGATAGTATAAGGTAAGGAGAACAATTTATGCGTTTAACTGAATCTGAAGTATCGTTTTTTCACGATAATGGGTATCTACTACTTGAAGATGTGTTGGATGATAACGACCTTAGTCCTGTAATTGAAGAGTACTTATCATTAATCGCTGACCTTGCAGAAAATTTGCATGAGGAAGGGAAAGTTACCTCTATACACGACGATAAGTTATTCACTGAACGGTTACATTATCTTGCAAAAGAGACACCACTGGTGACAGCAGAATTGGACATTATGCATGCACGTGGTGAAGCGACCTTCAATTTCCTCAGAAACCCAAAAATTCTTGACCTTGCAGAGTCATTTGTTGGTTCTGAGATTCTCTGTAACCCCATCCAACACATCCGTGCAGTGTTACCGATAAAGGAATCTGAACGACTACCGACACCGTGGCATCAGGATGCAGGTGTCTGTTGGCCTGAAACTGATCCTTATTTTATGCTAACTATTTGGATACCGATAGTAGATGCGACTTTGGAAAACGGGTGTTTGCAGGTGCTACCGGGAAGTCATAAATTTGGGTTATTACCACACGTTTGGAATCAAGCTGGATTAGCTGTTCCACCAGAAAACCAACCCCCAGATTTGACACCTAAGGAGTTGCCAATACGTGCAGGCGGTGTAATACTGTTCCACAATTACACGTTACACAGTGCCAAACCGAATGAATCGGATACGGTGCGATGGAGTTTTGATTTGCGATATCACGATGTATATCAACCGACGGGTAGACCTTATTTTCCTGCATTCTTGATGCGGAGTCGAATGCGTCCAGAAGCGTGTAATACAGATTATGAAACATGGTGTAATAGGTGGGAATTTGCGTTGGAAAATTCCCGAGGAGCACAAGCTTACCGTTGGAAACGGTAGAAACGAGGGGTAAACGTGCTTGAGATTTCAGATCTTCCAGCTGTCAATGCATCATTGAACTCTATCAGTGCTATTTTCTTGATAGTAGGATATGTATTTATACGTCAACGGAAAATATCGGCACATCAGAAGTGCATGCTTTCTGCATTTGGTGTGTCAGTGCTATTTCTAATTAGTTATTGCATATATCATGCGAATGCGGGGTCAACGAAATTTACACAAGAGGGATTGATACGGCTTGTCTACTTTACGATTCTGATTTCGCATATTATATTGGCGTTTGTGATAGTTCCGTTGGCAATTGTCACGTTATTCTTTGCATGGCGTAAGAAGTTCGATAAACACCGTCGTATAGCAAAATTTACTTTTCCGATATGGCTTTATGTTTCTGTGACTGGGGTGGTTATCTATTTGATGCTGTATCAGATGGGCTAAGGAGAGATTAATTAATGAAACCTACACGCGTTTTATTTTTTACAATTCTGGTTCTCAATGCACTTTTTCTTCCGCAAACCTTCGCGGAAGACTATACACAGTGGGAATTGCCGGAAGGTGCGAAGTTAAGACTTGGAAAAGGAAAGATAAAAAATCTGGAGGGACATCTCACGACAATCGGTAAGGGAAATTCATACCAATTTTCATCCGACAGCACCCGATTTGCAGTGATAACTTCTATAGGCGTTTGGTTTTACGACGTTATGACAGGAAAAGAGATAAGTCTATTGCCATTGGATGAGTTAAGGTATGATGATGATATTGTTCTGAATCCCAATTTACAACTTAGTGCAAATACGCGAAGGCATAAGATTGATTTATGGGATTTAAATTCCAACCAACTCAAAACCACTCTTGAAGATCATACTGAAAGAGTAATTTCAATTGCAATTAGTGCAGATGGAAAAATGCTTGCAAGTACAGGTTTTAATAACAAAGTTAGGGTATGGAACATTGACAACGGAAAACTCCGTGTTATATCTACACCCTGGAAAATTGTTGATAGTGTAATGTTCAGTCCAGATGGAAAATCTATAGTAAGCAGTAGAAAGCAGGAAGTTATGGTTTCGGATATTGATACAGGTGAGCTTATTTCCACCTTAGAGGAAACAGGTGGTGTTGATAACATTATTTTCAACAATGACGGAAGTGCTTTATACGGTATAGCAAAAACTGAAGTTCGGTTTTGGGAACCTCATACCGGAACTGAAGTTCGGTTTTGGGAGCCTCATACCGGTAAGGTAAAAATGAGGATTGGACTTGAACACTATTTTCGTCGTCCAGCACTATCCCCCGATGGGAGGACACTCGCGACAGCACAAGGAAATGACTATACAGTTCAGTTATGGGATACTCAGACTGGTATATTGAAAAATACGCTTTCTGGTAATTCACGCCATGTAAAAATGCTGTATATAGCCAATGGCATACCTATGGTTGGGAATTTTTCAACAAAAACCGTAACTTCTATAGCATTCAGTCCAGATGGAAACACCCTCGCAGTATCAAGTGATGGTGAAATAATTCTTTGGAATCTTGAGGATGGTCAACCGGAAATTATACTAAGAGAAGAAAATGCATACTGCTATTATCTTGTGTTTAGTCCAGATGGACGCACACTTGCTGCTCGAAGTGGCGTTTCTCTTGAAGGATCACGCATTTACTTATGGAATATAGATGTAGAAGATATAAAGAATTCTGGCCTACGTCATATTATTCGGGATCATTCCCAAGAAATCAATTCTATTGCCTTTAACAATGATGGAAATATACTCGCAAGTGGTCATCACTTAGAGAAGATTAAGTTATGGGATGTGGAAAATGGAAAACTCAAAACAACCTGCGACGGATATCCATATCAATTATGGATTCAATCTTTGGCATTTGTTCCACACGGAAAAACTTTGTCAAGTTTGAACATATACTCACAAAGTTCTGCAGGAAAAGCAGAAATTCTGTTGTGGGATGTGAAAACAGGTGATTATCTGAAGACACTCACAGGACACGGTAATGCCATAGGTAATACTCGACATATCTCACACGGTGGTGGAATTGCATATAATACCGAAGGAAATATCTTTGTAACAGGTAGTTTAGATGGTACAGTTCGGTTATGGGACACAAAAGATGCAGAATCCGATTCGCAATTACAACGTTTGGCTGGACGTTTATTTAGTCCTCAGAAAGCAAAACTAAGTGGACATACTGACCAAATCACTACAGTTGCCCTGAGTCCGGATGGACGTGTGGCAGCAAGCGGAAGTATAGATAAAACAATACGACTATGGGATGTACAAAAACGAAAACATATAACTACACTTGAGGGACACACGGAAGATATTCAGACTGTCACCTTTAGTCCTGATGGGTTGACACTTGCCAGTGGGGATAGAGACGGTTCTATCCATTTATGGGATCCGATTACAGGCGATCACAAAATTTCTCTTATTGGTAATAATCTTTTTTCAGAACCTCCGGGTCTTCCAAGAAGAAATGATGATCTACCAAATATTACTTCACGAGGTCGAAGTATGGTCTCGTCACTCGTTTACAGCCCTGATGGAAAAATACTTGCCAATGGGAATGGAGATGGTTCTATCCACTTTTGGGATATGAATACATTTCGAATCATATCATCCTTTTCGGGACAGGGAGGCTTAACTTCGCTTGTGTTCAGTCCAGATGGGAAAACGCTTGCAAGTGGAAGTTCAGATGGAACGGTGCTTATTTGGGACGTGACACAATAATTCTCAAGAGGAGTAAATATCTTATGAGACTCGTACGTGTTTTCAGCACTATGGTGCTCATCATGATCTTGCTATCGTCCTCTTATGCAGATGATTACGCCCTATGGGAACTTCCAGAAGGTGCGAAGTTTAGACTCGGAAAAGGAAAGATAAGTGATGTTGAACGTAGATCTTCATTTCAATTCTCACCAGATGGTAAGGAATTTTTAGTATTTACCTCTATAGGAATTTGGGTTTACGATGCATACACAGGAAAAGAACTAAGACTATTAACTTGTAGCATGGAAGCAGACCAAAACCGCATTGTTATCAGTCCAGATGGACAGATTGTTGCGAGTCCAACAGATAAATGGGACGATCCTGTGATTCAATTGTGGGATTTTAAGACCGGACAACTTCAAACCACGCTTCAAGGGCATACTAAGAGAATAACGTCTTTAGACTTTAGTGGTAATTCAAAAATGTTGGTAAGTGGTGATTTTGATGGTGTGATGAAAATATGGAACATTAGTACAGGACAACACAGACACATTCAGACACCACATAGTATTGTAAGCAGATTACAATTCAGCCCTAATGGACAGACGATCTTAAGCTCAAGAAATGGGAATTTTAAATTATGGGATGTTGATACAGGGGCAATAAATTCAGACTTAAATGGCACAGATAGAATAAGAAAAATAGACTATAGTCCTGATGGAGAACTACTCTTTGGTACAAATGAATGGTGGATCCGACTTTGGGATGCAAAAACAGGATCAGTCAAAATGACTTTCAAAGTCCCAGCAC
>VYFM01000467.1 GCA_009842375.1 Candidatus Poribacteria bacterium
CTGTTATATACACCGTTCATTTGTTTTAAAATGTATGTATATTAGCGATTAATATACGAAAACATCATGTTTTGCTTATTAGATTTACTAATTAAATTGCATTACGAGATCAGAGGTAACTATGAAATTAGGTGAGTGATTGCTCAGGAAGCACCAACGATCCGACTTTATCTATTAACTTACCGTGTGCAATCATTTTATCAATTACTGATCCTATTTCGTTTTGCATATACGAATTAACTTTTTTAAAACCGAATAATCTACAGGTTTCGTGTGGTATATCCTCCCGATCTATCCCATAAGCTTCAGACACAACTAACCTAATAGCCATCTCTATTTCTTCGGGGGCAATAAGTTCCCACTTGCGTGAAGCATTAGGGAGTTCACTTCTATCTCTCACGGTAATTTGTTCTTGTGCTGTCCAATAGAGAAATTCCTTCTTGATCTGAATACTATCAGAACGACCTGCCTGAGTGGCTGCAGATTTAACTGCGTTTTGTATACGACTCCCGACTTTTTTGACTCCCACAGCATTGGCAATACGTTTTGCCACTTCATTAATGTGCACTGGACTCTCAATTTCAACAATCCTCTGGATCCAAATTGCCATACTGCTTGTTGGAACTTTATGTAAAAGCTGCCCATTGGTAGAAATAAATAGTGATGCAATACGGTACTTTTTTGATAGGGAATTGGGCATCGATATCGGTGTGGGATTAACTCTTGTGTCTTTTTTTTCTTCTGGGACGTTTTCATTCTCGTTGGATCCTTGATCGTTGTTTTCAGGTTCAGGTGGAGAAGGATCATGTGTCTTAGCTCTCTCTATTGCCTCAACTGCTTTTCTGAGTTCACGGTCTGGATATCTAAACCAATCGGTACTCCAAATACGATGAATACACCAACCTAATCCTTCAATAACTTCCTGCCTAATTCTGTCCCGATCGCGTGCTGATTGGGCACTGTGGTAGGTTGCTCCGTCACACTCAATCCCCAATAAATAACGTCCGGGACGTTCAGTATCCTTAACGCCAAGATCGATGAAATAACCAGCGGAACCAATCTGGTGGTCAATTTCATAGTCACATCCCCGCAATGCATCTGCCACCTCTATCTCAAACGGGGAGTCTGGTTCTTTACCAGTCAGTTCTGGGATGTCAAGTTGGTCTGTTTGTGCATATTTCAGGAACCGTTTTAGCACTTCTACACCGCGGGCATTAGTACGACTAAGGTCAATATCATCAGCGGTAAGATTAGTAAACACTTCACAACGTTGGCGTGCTCGCGTAATCAAAACGTTCAATCGCCTCTCTCCACCATCTCTACCGAGGGGACCGAAGTTCATCGTAAGTTTTCCATTAGCATCTCGCCCGTAGCCAATACTAATAAAAATAATATCACGTTCATCCCCTTGAACGTTTTCTAAATTTTTAACAAAAAATGGTTCTTCAGGATGAGCATTGAAGAATAATTTCTCACATGATAAATCTTCTCTGCGTAGAAGTTCAAGCTGATCTTGAATTGCTTGCATTTGTGCTGTACTAAAAGTCGCTACACCAAGTGTCAAATGGGAGCATAAGCGTGCGTGTTCCATGACTTTTTTTGCAACTATTTTTGCCTCTTCCAAGTTGCTTCTACTCCCTCCACGGTCATAAGCAGTATCAGGTAGGTAATGATAAACCAATCCGACTTTTTCTCTTGCGGCATCAGGACTTGGAAAAATTATAAGTCTATTCTCGTAAAAGCAAAAGTTTGATACTGCAATCAACGAAGGATGTCTACTACGGTAATGCCATCGTAACATGCGTTGTGGTGAGTTTTTAGCACTAAACAAACCAAGAATACTCTCTGTATCGGCTGGTGCGTTTTCTTCCAGGTCATCATCATCTTCTGCTATGTGTTTATCAAAGAAAGAGGTCGGTGGTAATTGTTGAGTATCACCAACAACAACTATTTGTTTACCTCGGACAATTGATCCGAAAGCATCAACAGGTTTTACTTGGCTCGCTTCGTCAAAAACCACTAAGTCGAAGTCAACGCTTTTCGGTGGTATGAATGTTGCTACAGAGAGCGGACTCATCATAAATATTGGCTTAATTGCTTGTATGGCATTTCCTGCTTTTGTCATAAGTTGACGAATTGGCAGATGTCTTCGCTTTTTTTGAAATTCACGTCTGAGTATTCCTAATTGTCCCTTTGATGCTTCATACTGTGGCAAATTATTCCAATGTTGGTACGCTACTTTTACCTTATTGTAATCAAGAGAGATGCGATCAAACTCTTTGAACCTTTCTACAATATGCTGGTGGGTCTCGCTACTAAAACCCGCAAGCACTGGTCTTTCTGCCATTACAGTCTCAATTCTTGCGTTGTACCACGTCTGTTTGAGTAAATCTGATAGATGTTCTCCTGCATCTGACCATTCATTTGCAACCTTTACAATTTCAATGAAACCTTTCTCCTTTAATTCCTCAACTTGGTGATTATACGAAACCATTTCTCCGAGAATGTCTGGTTGAGTTTCCCAACATCTAAAGATTTTCATTTGTTCAGTAAATGGAAGTTGTTTTAATCCATCATCACTCCCAAAACGCACTTCTTCATCGAGTTGAATTTTATCAATCAACGTTTGAAGCAGATGTGGATAGTTGCTCTGAAGTTCTTCAGCGGATGTAAGTAATGCCTTAAGTTCTTCTAAATTCGGATTTGATGCAAGATATGTAACTACTGCTTCAGGTAATTCATTGTTTGTTACCGATTGGTGTGTTGCCGATAGATATTTGACGATCTCACGCAGTTGTTTCCAATTCGAGGATCGCCCTTGCCAGTGTGTACCAAATAATTCTTGTCCGATTTCCTGTATCTGTTCGAGTTTGGGCAATTCACGCTGCACTTCAAGAATTGCATCAACGATACGAAGTCGGGAATGATGTGCTTTGGGTAGTAATTGTGGTTGTGAGCATAAACCTTTGAGTTCATTACGTACCCGTCGATGGTCTCCCGACAGCATGCGCCACCACTTATCTCCATAAGCAGCAAGCTTTTGTCGGATCTCCAATACATTTTGCCCCCATGCTTCAGGTATAAGAATATCATCATATCTTTTATGGAGTTCGCCTAACCTTTCTCCTGCCTTAAATCCTACTTCAAAATCGCTGCTATGTGTTTCCCATGAGGTTGACTGCACAGCAATACCTAATAGGTCTGGCGCATCTAAAACATGACGCGCCGCGCAGATGTGATTTTCAACATCCGCACAAGTATTCGGTGGCACAAGGTTGAGATGTTGTGCAAGTTTTTCAGATGCATCTTTGAGTTTCAAAACTTTTTCTTGTGCTTCCGAAGATGCTCGTTTAAGTGAATCTCTATCTGTAGGAAGAAAGACCTTACAACGACTTCCCCAAAACGGATGGTTTTTGGGTACACCCATGCGTTTAAGGAGTGTTTGGAATACTTCAGTATTTGCCAATCCTTTTCTAAATTCAGATGTTGAATGTTGGAAATCTTTTGATGCTAAAGTCGGTAGTTCTTTTCCTGAGAGGCGACGCTGTGTGGCTAAAAGTTCTCCATACGCTTGATAAGGAGTGATACCACTCTTGCCAATGGGGGTGTTGACTGCTTCACAGTACCTGTTCAGACGGTTACGATCATCAAGGAGATTCTCAAGTTTTTGTTTTAGGTCTGTTATTTTAGGTTCACTGGTATCAAGAATTCGCTTTAGTTCATCAACAACGGATTTTTTGTTCATCTTATGACTATGCAGTTCTAAACAGGCATTGCCAAGCCCAACTTTGTCCAAATTCCGCTTGACCACTTCTAAAGCTGCCATCTTTTCAGCAACAAAAAGTACACGCTTCCCTTCCATTATAGATGCAGCAATCAAATTGGTAATCGTCTGAGATTTACCTGTGCCGGGCGGTCCTTGAATAACGAGATTTCGTCCCTCACCTACATCATGGATAGCCAATGCTTGAGAACTGTCTGCATCAACCACATGATGCGTATTTTCGGGAGTCAGGTGTTGGTCAACATTAGGTTCGCTATCCTTAATGGATGAGCCTGATTTTTGAAATCCGTTTCCGAGCACAGAATCTAATATTGGATGTATGGAAAGAGTATTATCAGGCCAATTGTTAACGTCTAAATCGCAGTACATAAGAAACTTGGCAAATGAGAAAAAACCAAGGGCAATCGCTGAATCATCTACTGACCATCGATTTAAGTTAACAATTGCCTCACTTACTTCTTCAAAGTATCTTTGAATTTTGGACTGATTAAGGTCATCTACATCGGGAAGATCTGGTAATTGAATACTAAACTCAACCTTCAGTTTTTCTTGAAGTGATAGATTCGTTCCAATCTCTTCCTCTGTGTACTGAACCCGAAAATTAGCACGCACACTAGTTCTGTTGAGTTCCACAGGAATCATAATTAGTGGAGCACGACGAAAAATCTCACTTGATTCAGATTCATACCATTCAAGCATTCCAAGCGCAAGATAGAGGGTAGTCACTCCTTGTTCTTCAATTGCTGTTCGTTCAGTATACTCGGTATTCCGTAGACGCTTTTGAAGTTCAGTAGATGAATGGTTTGTCTGAAGTTTGGTGTCAGTATGTCGATCAGGGTCATGTTCTGCTTCATCTTCAAATTGAAAACTACATTCTTCAGATTCATCTCTTGGTAGGAAAGACATAGTTCTCTTATCTTGAACAAGTATCTGATAAATATCTGGTGGAGATTCATCAATAATCTCAACGCCTCTCGCCTTGAGAAGTTTATAGTTTATCAATGGGTTACGCAAGCTTAAGTCAAGCAGTTCAGCGCGAGCTTTATCTAATTTCGTTTGTATAGAATTCATCTTCTCCACTTAATTTTGAGCGTTTCCGCATCATAGCTGAATCACAAGACATGACAATAAACGGGCTATCCAAGAATAAAAGAATAGATGTCAGCAGTTCAAGACACAACATCACTATACTTGACTTCTAATTTCACATTGAGTAGATTTGCAATTTCCTCAAGGTATTTCTTTTTCTGATTTGTGTAGTTGTATGTTGATATATAATAATTACCTGTCTCAGACTTTCGTGCTTTGAAATTAGGTGGGTGGTCAACATCTTCTTTATTTATGGATATATGTCTAAGTTTTCTATTGGGTTGTTGGTCTATATAATCTTCATCTGCTTGGATCACCTGCTGGAGGCCGCATTCATTTACGAGTTTATCAATTGCCTTCGCGTAACATGCTACTATTGTTTTGTCCGTTATAGTTGTGTTATCATCAAGGAACTTCACCATAAAATATCTCTCTGAAGGTTCTTCCATTTTTTCTTCTTCAATGATGATAGAGGGATCGCCTTTAGGCACCATGTTTTTTAAAAAGGTTTTCACCTGTTCCTCGGTGGGTTTATGTCCACATAGGTGTTCGGTTTTGTTAACGATAACATCTATCCAATCCGTGTCTGCTTCGGTGAGTAAAGTTTCCCATGCTTTCTGAATATGTCGGTGCGTATAGTCCT
This sequence comes from Candidatus Poribacteria bacterium, assembly GCA_009842375.1. Lineage (GTDB taxonomy): Bacteria > Poribacteria > WGA-4E > WGA-4E > WGA-3G > MSPOR6. The sequence goes on from VYFM01000467.1 coordinate 5,517, forward strand.
CTTGTATTGCGCTAACTGCGTTTCCATTTTGTATTTCTTCGTAGTTGAGGTATCTGTTAAGCCGCGTGACACAAGCAGCGTTATCATTCTCTAATAAATCTATTTTGTAGACAAGGCGATCTGCGATGTCTCCCTCACCACGTGGGTAGTAAAACTGCCATTCTCTGCCATCGGTGAGAAGCACTATTGGAACACCTTTATTAAACGCATAGCGAAACAATTGTTCCTCTGCACTTTCATTTATGTTGCCTAACTTTTTCACCTCAATAAAAATAATCGGTCTTGCTGGGGTTGGATCACACAAAGCAAAATCTACTTTTTGTTTTCTAACTTCGTATTGAGGGATGACCCGTTGAAGGTCAAATACATCCCACTTCAACGCGGGAATCAATCTCCGCACAATGTTATCAGACACAATAATCTCATCTCTGCCTGTAAACACACCGGATTCTAACTGTTTGCGTATAGCTTCAATGTGCTGGCTAAGTTCCACTGTGTTGCTGTGCCTCCATAGAAAATGTGGCTAATTCTCGCTTTTTGGCTGCTTCTGTTAATTCCTCAGTAAACGTTTGCCATTCCTCACGCCGTGACCAATTGCGTATCGTTTCTGGGTGAACGTCAAATTCATGACCTATCTTGGCAAAAGAGTCACCTTGGAATGCCATTCGACATGCTTTGTAAAGTGAATCCAGGTTGAATTTTTTAGACATGTTTTTTCTCCTTTTGTATCATTTAATGTAATGCACTAAAGCGAATTTCATATTTCCCTTTTGTAGTATGTATTTGGT
>VYFM01000036.1 GCA_009842375.1 Candidatus Poribacteria bacterium
CTATACAATCAAGTGAGATAATAAGATGTACAGAAATAACATAATTTGGATTAATCAGTTTTACACATGTATATTTACAGTCATATTGCTTTTTGGATTAACCACGTTTGCACACTCAGAAAAACTACCAGAAAACATCCTCCAAAACGGGGATTTTGATGATCTACTTAATAAGTGGCACCACTGGACGCACGAAAGTGCCGATGCACTTTTCACAACAGAAGGCAATAGAGCAGAACCAATTGTTGGAAAAAACACAGCCTATATCAAAATCAATAAAGAAGGTAACGCATTAGGACACATACAACTCTATCAGCAACCCTTCACATTGGAGAGAGACACTACCTATACCTTCAGTTTGTGGGCAAAAAGTCGAAAACCCAGAAACGTTACCATGCGAATTATGCATCAAGGTGTCCCGTGGACGGTATATGCCCCAAAATCAATTAACCTTACAGAAGAATGGAAAGAGTTTTTCATCACCTTTGAAATGCCTGTAGATGATGTCAATTCGCGCGCAGGTATAATCATGGGAACACAAAAGATTGATGTATGGATTGACCATGTTCGTCTATATGAAGGTGAGTTTGTGCAAGATATCGAAGGTTCCGAACCGCATTCCGTTAAACCTACCGGTAAATTAGCGACAACTTGGGCTGCCCTCAAAAACCAAGACTAAACCACATATACGATGGTGTCAGGATTGACAGCAAATGTCTAAACTATACAAACGCATCACGCCAAAACTACAGCAGTTTATAGAGAATCAGAAGATCTTTTTTGTTGCAACAGCAACCGCAGACAGTAAAATCAATCTCTCCCCGAAAGGCATGGATTCCTTGCGTGTTGTTAATGAAAGCCGCGTCATCTGGTTAAACGTAACAGGAAGCGGAAATGAAACCGCAGCACACGTTCAGGAAAACCCTCGCATGACACTAATGTTCACCGCATTTGAGGATAACCCTATGATCCTCCGACTTTACGGAACAGCAAAGGCTATCCACACCGAAGATACAGAATGGAAACTGCTATTCCCACTATTTTCTCCAATCCCAGGGGCAAGACAAATCTTTGACCTGAACGTCGAGCTCGTTCAGACCTCATGTGGTATGGCAGTCCCTCTTTACAACTATGTCGGTGAAAGGGAGCAGTTAAATAGATGGGCAGCAAAGAAAGGTAAAGAAGGCTTGAAGGAATATTGGGAAGAAAAGAACACCGTTAGTCTTGATGGTAAACCCACCCATTTCGCATAACATACCTCCTTATATTCTTCTATAGAAGCGACCCGGGGAATGCCAATAGGCATTCATACCGTTGGATTTACTGGTCGCGACTTTACAACAAATATCTACGAATTACCGAAAATTAATGAACCTACCTATCTCTACTATTTCCTTGAAAATCCATCAAGTTGAATGTATAATAATTACATTAATACTCTACACTACATTACACAATATAAGCATACCGTCAGTCCTAAAATGAAATCATATCCTATTTACATTATTATCCTCTTTATTGCATTATTACCTGTTACACAAGCCCTTCCACCCGATCCTGAACTTCATAGTGCAATCGAAACCGCTCGAAGTTTCACACGTCTCAAACCGAGATATACCCCTAACGAGATAGTGAAATGTGCTACTGACAGTTTTGTGACCATAGCAAAAAATTGGCAGAATCTACCTTCAACATATCGCAACGAACTGAAACCTATTTTCCTACGTCCCGGGCTTCCCGGGAGTTTCTTCGGAGATATCGAATTATCAGAACATTTTGATACTCCGCACTTCAGGCTTCATTATACACGTATCGGACCGCATGCACCGCCTCTTGAGGATTTTCATCCTCGCAACGGTGTTCCCGACTATGTTGATCTCTGTGCAGATGCTATGGAACGCGCATACCATATTCAGATTGACTTGATGAAATTTAAGAAACCTTACATAGATTTCTGGGCGGCACAGAACGGTGGCAACCACAAATACGATGTTTATATCTTTACCTTTCCAGCACTCGGTATCGCAACCGCAGATTGGTTTGAAGGTCGCGTGTTGTCAACTGCGTTGACGGTAGCACCCTATTTCATGATCAATTCACGCATATACGATTACGTCGGAAAAGCAGAAGGTATCCGCTATCTTGAGACCACCTGTGCTCACGAATTCCTGCACGGTATCCAGTTCGCATACAACGCCTATATGCCAACATGGTTCATGGAAGCATCAGCAACGTGGATAGAAGTAATGACCTATGATGGCGGCGTAATCGACGATGGAGATACACTTCCCGATCCAGACGAAATCAACGAAACCAATTCCTATAACTACTACATACATCAACTCCGTCGTTGGTTTATGATTCCAGATATTTCTCTTGAAAGTCGCATCGGTGACCACGAATACGGTTCCGTAATATGGGCACTTTATATGGCAGAAAGGTTTGGATACGACATCATCCGCCAGTTTTACAACAACACAACTGATGGTAGTTACCGAGAGTTTGGTAACTTCTATGAAGTCTTTATTGATAACGGAACAACCCTCGCTGAAGCATTCAAAACCTTTACGGTATGGAATTATTTCACCCATACACGTGCCAATACCGGAACCGAGATTAAGGGGTATAGGAATGCGGAGCGATTTCCACCCGTAGCAATTCATCCCAACGATATTCACTCTACATATCCCATCCGTGCTGATTTCAATTCCGAATCAATGCCAGAGCATTTTTCGTCACGCTATTTTGTCTTCCGACCCTCTGGGATTATGCCAGAATTCGCTGTCAAAATAGACGGGGCAGACCTCGGTCCGATAGACATGAGTCAACTAACAAACACTGATCGTATAAACATAGAGAGGGAACTCAGACGACACACCAATACTGGTTTGCGTGGATGGGCTGCAAAATTCATTGTCAAGAAAAGCAACGGTACCACTGAGGTAAGAGAAGCATTCACATATCAACGTTCCCAAGATGCACAGATGACATTCACAGACTTTGGTAGTGAAATACGGGAGATAGTCCTGATTCTCATCAATATGCATCCCGATGTTGAACAGGTTATTATTCCCGGTGGCACTTTTGGTGGTTCCGTGAGTGTCATGGCAGGCACACCACCGACAGGTCAACTTTCAAATGCTCAAGTCTCACAAGGCACCAGAGGACCGATTATCAGATGGTCACTTGATGATCTGACTGGCATTCAGGAAATCGTAATTGTGAGAAAACGTTATGAGTTGCTAAGTGAAACGGATATGCCACAACCTTTCCAAAATGCAGATGAAGTTCGCGCCGCTGTTGACAGCAATGGAGATGGTATCGCAGAAGATACTATCAACATCGTTGGACGCGTTCCTGTTTCACAAATCCAGTTTGAAGACACTACGGTTTTCCAAGATATTGATGTGGCATTTACAGACCCAAACAATGTTCATTACTATTACGCAGTTGTTCCTGTTGATACGTTAGGTATTATGGGAACACCGAGTATCGTACCAGAGAGTATTACACCGAGTGTGGATACTACAAACGGTGCACCTGCATTCTTTATTAACACCCAACCACATCGGACAGGCGAGTGGCATGTTGAAGTCCAGAGCACACATCCACTACAAAGTGCCCCACAACTAACAGTAGAAAGTCCGAACAGAGAAAATTACACGGTCTTTTTGACGCAAGAAACTGCAACAAAGTGGCGCGGCACACTTCGCACAAACGGATTTCCACAGACAGGAATCTATCTCTATAAAATTACTGGACAAACACCTTCTGGAGTCATCGGAAATAAAATATGGCAAGGACGCATCTTCAACTATGTTGCCAATAACATCAATAAAACCGTTTTAGTTTCGCCAAATCCAATTCGGGCAGGACAAGGTAACCAACATCTAACCTTTTACCCAAACGGCTTAACCGTCGAAATTTACGATGTTACGGGAAATCGTATCAAAGTCATAGAAAACGCATCCAATTGGGATTGCACAAACCAAAACGGTGAAAAAGTATGCACCGGTCTTTATTTCTTCCGTGCTACCGATGATAACGGTTTCCAAAGTACCGGAAAGTTCTCTGTGGTGAAATAATGTATAGCAATCAGCGGTTAGCAATCAGTTATCTATTATCTTGTATTTTGATCTCAATTTTCCTACTCTTATGTAGTTGTAGTGAAGAGGGACTAATTGATCCACACGGTGAAACCAAGCTGCTACCACCTGACACATCTGGTACGCTTCAAGCAATTGATTTTCCTACAGATACTGGTTCGGCTTGGACATACATCAATGTTGATACTGAAAAAGAACACACGGTAAGAATTGGTGGTACCCGTGACATCAGCGGAACAACACATCGCCAAATGACTGTCAGCACTATCAGTCCTGTTGAACCTGACGAACCCAACCTTGTAGCGGTTGACCATCTGGTAGCGAATGCCTACTATTTCCGTATAGATACCGACTTTTTTAACGGATTCCCGTTTCCAATTTTAGCAACCTACATCAACAAAACCCCGCAAGCATTAGTAGAATCAGCGTTTGACATCTTCCTACCGTTGGATAATCCGGTATTTCACCAGAAACACTTTCCGCCACGTCGTCTGTGGGACTTTCCGCTGGAAGAAGGAAAGCAATGGATTGTTTTTGATAAAACCATTGGAACACCAGTATCAGCAACCCGATTTGTTGCACAAAAAGATGTCTTGGTTACCGTTCCCGCAGGAACTTACAGTACCTTTGTTGTATACGAAGAGGTAGTTTATGGAGACAGTGAAAACCCGTCAATTCGTTTGATTAGTCCTCCTGCAATTTATTGGGTTGCTCCTTCAGTCGGGATTGTTCAGTATAGATACAGCCAATACCGTGCTACCGATACATTTAACACACAAACCTATGCACTAAAAAGTGTTCACTTACCCGGTCCGCACACAGATTAAGCCCTTCTTAATGTCAATATGAAAACGCTTGCTCATCTTAACATCCCGATTACAATTATAGGTGGTGGCATTCACGGCATCTCTATTGCGCTCCGATTATTACGCGAAATACCTACAGCATCGCGACAAATCGCGATCGTAGATAGGCATCCAGAACCACTTACACAATGGAGACTGAAAACTGAACGACAAGGTATGACGTTCCTACGATCACCAGCAGTACATCACATTACTTCTGATCCGTTAGGTATCGTTGAACATGCCGAACAACACAACCGTCTGTCTGAATTAGCACCACCCTATTCACAACCTTCTACGACTCTCTTTTGGGATTACTGCAACGATGCACTTGCAGAACTCAAACATCATCATATATATCATCAATTTGAGGTGGCTAAACTGCGATGGGATAAAGGGGCAGGCAAATATCCTTTCCGTCTGATTTCGACCGATTACGTAGGTTTTCGTAGCAGCTGCGTTATTCTTGCAATTGGGTCTGATGATTGTGTGAACATTCCACCTGAGTTCACTTCTTGGCAACGTCAATATCCAAATAGGATTGTCCATTCATCCAAATTTTCTGTCAATAGTCAACAGTTGTCAAAAGATACTGGTAAAATCGTGATAGTTGGTGGTGGGTTGACAGCAGGAACACTTGCGAAAAGTCTATGCGAAAAAGGACACCAAGTAGTACTAATCACACGCAAGCAGCTGAAAACGGAACAGTTCGATTTTCCCCCTATCTGGTTGGGACCGAAAGCACTAACCGAATTTGCAAGCGAGACCGATTTTCAGCAGCGTTACCAAATCATTCAAGAGAATAGAGGGGAAGGCAGCATTACTCCTGAAGTAATGGAAGCACTCAAGAACACCGCAAACCTTGATATCTATCCTGCCACATATATTCGGTCTATTTCATCCTCAAAACATATCTTACAAATCAATACGTCCCGCGGTGTTATTTCAAATGTATCTCGTATCATCCTTGCAACCGGATATAAATTTAACCTGCGTCGGTACGGGTTTATGGAGGAGTTAATTAGACAGCACCAAATCCCACTTGTCTGTGGATTTCCAAAACTTGATGACAACTTGGAATTTCACACAATCAAGAATCTCTTTGGTTCAGGTGCTGTTGCGCAGCTCCAGATTGGACCAGCTTCAAGTAACATCGCGGGTGCCAACCTCGCTTATGAACGTATCAAAGAAAAACTTCAAGACTATTTTTTCGGTCATACTCACCTTATATGTAAAATTGTCAGAAACTAAATGTGAGAATAGAGGGGTAATAGATATCTAATACTATTTCTTATTGATAAATTACCATAATAAACAGTAGGTCGAAGCG
>VYFM01000351.1 GCA_009842375.1 Candidatus Poribacteria bacterium
GTTACTTCAAGTTATTTATACAAACTTTTCATTGACAAATTTTGAAAAATGACATATCTTAAACGAAAATCAATATAATATCTGTTAAAGAAAATATCAGTATGTAGAAAATAATTCAAGGACATTGTTAGATCTATGAAACAAGCACTCTTATTGTTTGTATTATCTTTATTGATGGGTGGACTTGTCGTTTTCGGAATTGCGATACTTCAAGCGGATACTTCAAAGACTGAGGACAACACAACGCAGATCGAGAACAGCACAACGCAGAATGGCAAAACACCTTTTGCTGAAGGTTGCGACAAGTGTCACGGTGACGAAACCGCCTACAAAGAATGGACACAGGCTGGACATTCACATGCACTTGTCAATCTACTTGAGGGTAAGTATGAAGTGCGTACGTCCTGTTTGAGTTGTCATTCATCGGGTTATGAAATCTTCGCTGAACACGGTATACCTGGTCACCCGTATAACGAGAAAACAGCAGTTAATGCGGTTGCCTGTTCTTCCTGTCATTCCCATGCCAGCAAAGAGGAGCATCTATTAGTAATTCCTGCGAAAAAATTATGTGTCACCTGTCATAAAATGGACTGCGGGTGTGCGGGTGCTGGTGTTATTCACCAATCACAAACAGAGATGTTCTTGGGGCGTGAAGGTGCTGGTGTAAAGCGTATGCCATCACCGCATGTGCGTGTCATGAAAAAGCGCTGTGTTCACTGTCACATGGCAAAAGTCGAAAAAAAAGACGAGAAGGAACTAGAGACAAAACATGGTGGTCACACCTTCAAGGCAGATTTGTCAGATTGTAGTAGTGCTGGATGCCATGATAGTGCGGACAACGATATGTCAAAGAAACTCCCCTTGTATCGTGCTGAAATTGATGCAATGATGAAGGAAGTCAAAACGATACTTGACAATGCTGCAGATAAAACTTCACAAGCCTACATAGACGCGAAGTTAAACTACGACATGGTGAAAGGAGACAGTGGTTACGGACTGCACAATATACCTTATGCGCGTGCTTTGTTACAACACAGTCTCTCTCTAAAACCGCAGTTAATCCCTGTTGTTGATCAATAGACATTACCACTAATGGTATGCCAAGAATGAACTTTAACTGCCAACATTTAGTTCCGATTTTAACGGAACGTCCTTATCTTGCGGGATATAATAACTCAATGGTTCGCTGACAACACCGAGGAGCTGCTTCTGAATCGGAGTACATTTATCGACCAGTTCATCTGGCATCTGTATGTAATCCATCGGTTTGACCCAACGGTATGCATACCCCATAAAGATAGTTTTGCGCGGTATGTTTGACCAGTTATGTCCGATACCGTGGTATGTGCGTTGTTCAAAAAGGAATGCATCTCCAGCATTGACGTTCATAGAGATAGCTCCACGTGCCCAACCTGTTTCTGGGTCTCGTGCAGGCATACCATTCAATCGGTTGCTTCCTGGGACTAATACCGTAGCACCGGATGCTGGATCGGACTGATCGCTAATAGCATAGGCAATTTTGAGCAGAATACGCGGATGTGGCTCTTGCATTTCCCGATATGACGTTCCGCCATCACGGTGAAGTCCAATCTTTGTCTTTACATCGTTGGGTGGTTCCTCTTTTGGAGGTAGTACTATCAGATGTGATGTAATCATCTGGATGTTCCAGTTCAACACCCCGCATGCATAAGGAAAAGACTTATGCCAATCCAGAAGTTGGAGGAATGCTTCATGATGTGTTATACAATTACGTAGATTGAGTTTGCCACCTCCCTCGAGATTACCTGCTTCCTTTTGTTTTTCATATACTTCATCAACAGCAGCATCAATTTCAGCCACGACATCAGCAGGTAATGCGTTTTTTATTAAGAGATAACCGTTGGTATCAACAAACTGCTTTTGTTCTGGCGAAAGGACTACTGCCTCAGACAAATCGTTTATCGTTTCCATTTTTTCACCTTCTTCGAAAAAAATATTCACTCCTAACGTGGACGTTTTGATAACCTATATAGTTTAGTATACATGGATTAATAGAAATTCTCAAGAGAATTTGAAGTGATAGTCTAAGAAATCAACAAACCGAATGTTCAAATGGCACATACAATAAACATAAAAGAACAAGAAAATACAAATAGTCCTGTGACATCTGAATCTAAATGCATTAGTCGTAGAACATTTATCAAAGATCTTAGCATCGCCAGTGCGGGTACATTGGCACTATTCGGTTCAAACACTGGTGTACAGAGTGCCCCTATTGTTGATGAAGGTGTAAAACCGAATATTCTTCTGCTAATGACTGATCAGCAGCGTAGGGATGCCATGAGTTGTAGCGGTAACTGGGTGCGGACACCAAACTTGGATCGTATTGCGAGTGAGGGTGTCCGATTTACCAACTGTGTTACTACTTCCCCTGTCTGTATTCCTGCTCGATTTAGTTTAGCAACAGGATTATATCCACATAACACTGGTGTTTGGCAAAACGGGGATCACACGATGTCTCCGGACACACATACCTGGATGCAGACATTGCGTGAAGTTGGGTATCGCACCAGTCTTTTCGGTAAAACACACTATTATCAACACCAAGAAGGTATTGATATGCGTAACCGTGAACACTTACTGCATGCTTATGGATTAGACGATGTTGATGAGATTCCGGGACCCAGAGCAAGTCGGCGCGTCTTATCGCATATGACAGCAATCTGGCAAGAAAAAGGGTTATGGGCAGCCTATAGGGCGGATATTGAGGATCGCCTCAATAATAAACCCCACGTTGTTCGTCCGACCATCCTTGGACTTGAACATGACGCTGATGTCTATGTTGGACAACAGGCTAAGCAATACCTTAGAAACTATAACCGTCAAGAACCTTGGTTTTGTTGGGTGAGTTTCGGTGGTCCTCATGAACCGTGGGATGCTCCTGAACCTTATGCAAGTATGTATGATCCGAATGCCATGCCACCTCCAGTACCCCGCCAGCCAATAGGGAACCGTCCCCGTGGTGAGTTAGATAGACTCATGGGAGTGAACCGAAGAAATCCTAATTTTGTAGTTGGTGAAGTCGAAAGACTTCGAGCAGACTACGCCGGTAATGTTACTCTTATTGATGATCAGATAGGTGAAATTCTTGAAACAATACAAGCCCGTGGTGAACTTGATAATACTGTCATTGTCTTCTGTTCTGATCATGGAGAGATGAACGGTGATTATGGGATGATTTACAAAAGTAACTTTCTCAATGGATCAGTCCGTATTCCATTCCTTGTGCGTACCCCTGAAACATTAAAAAACGGTGTCCTTAATCGTATTAGTGAAAGTCCAGTAGAATGGATTGATATTGGTCCAACGCTCGTTGAATTGGCAGGTGGTGAGATAAAACATCAGCAATTCGGTAAATCGTTATGCCCTGTGTTAACTAACACCGCAGAAACGCACCGTGAATTTGCAATCTCTGAGATATATCGTGAAACAATGCTGCTAAATCAAGATTGGAAAATTGCATTGAATACAAGGAGAGAACCGTATCTGTTATTTGATGTTAGAAATGATCCGGACGAAACCAATAACCTTGCAGGTAATCCAGACATGAAGAAGTTGGAGAGAGAGTTATACTCGCAAATATTAGAACGATTATCTGAGACGCAACAGCAAATGGATGTTGAACCTAAAGGGAAAGCGTTAGTTACACTTGGACAGATAAAACGTAATGAGTTACTTCAAAATTATCCTAACCCTTTTAATCCTGAAACATGGATTCCGTTTCGACTTGCTGATGAGGTTAAAGTTAGGATTCGCATCTGGACTGCAACTGGTAAGTTAGTCAGGACCTTATCACTTGGGAAAATACCCGCGGGGGACTATACTTCTCAGTCGCAAGCGGTTCACTGGGATGGATGCAATGAAAAAGGGGAATCGGTAAGCAGTGGTGTTTATTATTACTCCATAAATGCTGGCACTTTTTCTGCTACACGTAAGATGCTCATCCGAAAATAATCTTATACTTTCAACGAGTCTGTATGGTGAATTTGAGAGTTGTTTTGTTTGATTCGGATTCTTGGTATATTATAGACAACACTAATGTTTTGGAATTCATGGCTACAACGCGGAAAGTTTGTAATCAAATTTGAGAACTACTACTTCACATCAAGCTTCACAACAATCAAGGAGTGGTCAAGAGGCTGCTCATAATGGACTAACAGAACAGAAGGCACACCGCTTTGGGGTTACTTGGCGTGCTATTTTAATCGGCACTGCTCTCACCATTCCCAACGTCTACTGGATATTAGATTCTGCAGGACAGGGGTATCCGACAACTATTTCACTCTATTTCAATGTCATTTTCTGCATCTTTATATTTACAGGTGCGAATTTGGTATTGACAAGGATTGTGCCGCGAGTCGCGTTCCAACAAGGCGAATTGTTGACGATATACGTTATGCTCGCTATTGCTTCTTCCTTGGCAGGGCATGATGTTCTGCGGGTATTAATCCCGATGATTCCGTATGCATTTTGGTATGCTACACAGGAAAACGATTGGGCAGATCTGTTTCATCGTTATGTTCCTGATTGGATGGCGGTTAAAGATAAGACATTTTTAACGGAATATTACCGTGGGGAAGCCAGTTTATATCGTTGGGAAATCATTGAAGGATGGTTGACTACCACCCTAACTTGGGGTGGTTTTTTATGCGCGCTTGTGTTTGTGATGGTTTTCATCAATACGCTTGTTCGAAAGCAGTGGACTGAGCATGAAAAATTAAGTTATCCGATTATTCAGTTGCCTCTTGAATTGACAAGTGTGGGTAGAACGAACCTGTTGACGAACAAGATGATGTGGCTTGGGTTTGGGATTGCAGGTGCGATTGATATTTTGAATGGGTTGCACTATCTATTTCCGAATGTGCCGAGTCTTGGTGGTCGTCTGTATGATTTACGTCCGTTCTTTACTCAGAAACCGTGGAGCGCGGTTGGCTGGACACCTGTTGCGGTGTTTCCGTTTGCTGTTGGCATGGCGTTCTTTATTCCGTTGGATTTGTCGTTTTCTTGCTGGTTCTTTTATCTATTTTGGAAGGTTGAACGGGTGTTTGGGGATGCATTGGGAATTAGAGGTATGCCGAATTTTCCGTTCACCGATGAGCAATCGTTTGGCGCGTATATCGGTTTGTTTGTGATTGCTGTGATTGCTACGAGAAAACACCTTGCACAAGTTGGACGTAAAATCATGCGACCGAGTGAAGGTAAGGATTCTGATGAACCGATGTCTTATCGGTGGATGATAGTCTGTCTCATAGCGAGTTTAATGTTTATCGGTATCTTTTGTAACCTTGCGGGTATGTCTGTGTGGGCAATTTTGGTTTTCTTTGGTATTTACTATGCTATTTCCACAGCGGTAACCCGTATGCGCGCTGAACTTGGTTCACCCGTGCACGATTTGCATTTCATCGGACCGGACGAGATGATGCCGCGTATCTTTGGCACACGTTTACTCGGACCTCAGAATCTGACGATGCTTGCGTATCTTTTCTCTTTCAATCGTGCATATCGTGGTCATCCTATGCCGCATATTCTGGAAGGCTTTAAACTTGCAGAACGCACGCGTATATCCAACCGAAGGCTCCTAATTGCAATGTGTGTTGCTATTGTTGTGGGAACATTTGGTTCGTTTTGGGCATTTTACCATATCTCGTATATTGAAGGTGCACGCGATTGGTTTGCGGGTAGACCGTTCAACCGACTTCAAGGTTGGCTCACTTCCCCCAAAGTGCCGGATATCCCTGCGATAATTGCAATGTGTGTGGGATTTCTGATAACTGGATTCTTGATGCTTATGCGGATAAAGTTGTTTTGGTGGCCCTTTCATCCTGCGGGGTTTGCGATTTCAAGTAGTTGGTCAATGAATGTGTTTTGGTTTTCAATCTTTGTGAGTTCTGTTATCAAGTGGATTATTTTGAAGCAGGGAGGGATGAACCTTCATCGTAAACTGATACCGTTTTTTCTTGGATTGATCCTTGGGGAGTTTATTGTTGGCGGAGTGTGGAGTCTTATTGGGATTACGTTGAATACGCCTATGTATCGATTTTTGTTTTAGGGTATTGTTTGTATATTCACAGGATAGGTTTGAACAGAGGCATTTATTTGAAACGCTTTTTAGATAAATATCCGCGACAATTGAATGTGTCAAAAATGTCAAATTTCAGAGTTTTCAGAGTCAATCGCAATTTTGATGATTTCACGCTAATGCTATAAATTTATATCAGCACTGGGTTCATGGCTTATTTA
>VYFM01000520.1 GCA_009842375.1 Candidatus Poribacteria bacterium
ATATACACTTTAATCTTTGGGTGCATCTCCCCAGTCAGGAATTTGGAGTAATTCACCATCTTTAAGAGCTGATTCATGCGCAACAATTCCCGGTGCACAATATCGGACTGCTTCCCATACGTTGATACGCGGTAACCGCTGCTGATTGATGGAATCCACAAATTCATGGACCAAATAAGCGTGTGAACCACCATGTCCACCCAAATGATCCTTAAGTTCTTCTGGAAGGAATTCGTGCATTTGCGTGGGTTGGACATTTTCTGTGCCGTACTTGGTTGCCCATGTTTTCCCCGCAAGGCTCTGTTCATAACTCCCTTCTGTGCCATAGATGCCGCTTACGCGTTCACTCCCTGGATGCCCAATCCGTCTGAACTCACAGATTTGCATTGTCGCACCGTTGCTCATTGTGAAGAGTCCTACCTCATTGGAAAATAGGTTTTTATAGATTGTGTCTAACCGAAACCAATCATCGTTTGGATAGATATATCCCTGTGCAGAAACCGAAGTTGCGTGTGCATTCATAACAGAGATGGGAAAACAGGTGGAGTGCGTTGGATAATACATCGGAATAAAGCCTGTTTTATCTCGTCCCCATTGATCACCCCATCGGTTTTTTAGCACATTGTAAAGCCCATGCTCCATATCGTGGAAATACTCAGCGCGACAGTGAACAAACTCACCAAATGCACCTTCCGCAGCTTTTTGACGACAGAAGGCTGTTTCGGGACGAAAATAACTTGTCTCACCGTTCATGTAGATCATTCCTGTCCGTTCAACTGTTTTTATCAACTGTTCACATTCGTCCAGTGATATAGCAGCGGGAACAGCAGTGTAGACATGTTTTCCAGCTTCCATCGCTTGAATAGCTTGCGGAGCATGCATCCAATGCTGTGTTATGATAACAAGCGCATCTAAATCGGATTTACAGATGTCATCAAGGCTTGTATATGTCTCGGGAATTTCAAACTCTTTCGACCATTTTTTCAGACGGTCTTCACGTAAATCACATAATGCAAGCCGATGTACATCTGGATGTGCTTTATAGGATTGGATAAATGAGGGACCGAACATCCCTAAACCTACCATCCCAACACTTATACTCATTCTAATGCTCCTTTCTGATGATGTATGTGGTCTAAGTGAATGCACAATAGCATGTATTTGAGTTGCAGTCAAGAATTCTGTGGATTTGGTGATTCTAACAGCAAACACTTGTGGAAAATATCCACCTGTTGTAAACTTAATTGGACATGTCTTGTTAAATATGATACTATTGTAATAATTCATAGAGAGATAGTTGGTAATGTGATTTTCACCTGAATTTACAGGTTAGTCTATAACATACTGAGACTATCGCTCACGTTAAATTTAAGGAGAGAATTAATGATTAATTCTGTTTTTCACCGACACTCACCCTATTTAGTAGGACTCTGTGTCCTCTTACTGCTAACGGTATCAATACCTATGCTTGCAGAAGGAGAAGAAGTTGAATGGGGAATGTCTATTGAGGAAGCAACTTCAGAATCCATTGAAACCGGTAAACCAGTGATGATGGATTTCTATACAGACTGGTGAGGATGGTGCAAGCGGCTGGATGCCGACACCTTTACAGACCCTCGTATTGTTGCTATTGCTGAGAATTTCGTTCCTGTTAAAGTTAACCCTGAAGATAAAGAACGTCCCGAAAATTTGGAAGCACAAAAAAAATACGGGATTAGAGGATTTCCAGCAATTCTTTTTGTCAGTTCAGATGGCGGTGTGATAAAAAACCACTCTGGTTATATGCCTCCGGATGATTTTTTGCCTGTAATGGAAGATGTCCTCAAAAAGGAGACTGAGTTCCAAGAGAAATTGGCAAAATATAATGAGAATCCTGATGATGTAAAACTGAGCCGTGAGATTGCCATCCTATTCTTACAACGTCAACAAATTGAAAAAGCACTTCCAATTAGCAAAAAAATGCCTGATGATGTTGAACTGAACAGAGAGATCGGTTTTTATTATCTTAGTAAGAATCAAATTGATGAAGCACTTCAGATTAGCCAGAAGATGCCTGATGATGTTAGGTTGAATAGTCGGATCGCAATTACTTATTTGAAACAACGGACAATAGAGTTTGAACAGAAAATAGAATTAGCACTTCCGTTCAGTAATAAGGTTATTGAAAAAGATCCAAAAAACAGCACGGGATTATTGCCTAATTTGCATATCGAAATTGGTCTCGCTTATGCAATGCAACTTCAGATACAAGTTAGTAAAGAGGGTTCTGATGTATCTGCATTAGCGGAAAATGCAGTCATGCATTTCCAAAAAATCATTGATAAATATCCGAAAAGCAATGTTTATGGCCGTTCCCAATACTATCTTGGTATCACATATTCGCTCAATAAACAGTATGACACATCAATTGAGGTATTTGAGAAGTTGATAAATCATACTGCTGACAATCAGATGAAACAGGCTGCTACCAGGCAATTGGAACGTGTTAAAGGATTAGCTGCGGAAGCCGGGGAGACATCTGACAATTAAGCTTGTAATTCAGCAACTTCTGCGGGGGTCAGTAATCTATACTGTCCCTGCGGGAGATTGCCTAATCCTAACCTTCCAATGTGTGTCCGCTTTAAACGAATAACGTTATGTCCTACCGCTTTAAACATCAAACGTACCTGCCGTTTTTTTCCTTCGTGGATTATTACGCTATATTTTGCAACTTCTCCGTATCTAACTTTTTTCTTTTTAGCGTTAGGTATAGCGGCTGTTTTTATATTTAGTTGTTTGATTTTTGCAGGAGAAGTTCTTCCTCCAGAGATATTGACACCACTACGCAGACGATTAAGGGCACGTCTACTCAGAACGCCATTTATCCAAGCGAGATATGTCTTTTCAATTTCATGGCTGGGATGCATCATCCGATATGCAAAGTTGCCATCGTTTGTAAATAGCAAAAGCCCTTCAGAGTTCAAATCTAAACGTCCTACAGGATAAATAGACTTCGGGAGGTCTACTAACAGGTCCATAACAGTAGGTCGTCCACGTTCATCATGTCGAGTTGTCAAATAACCTGTTGGTTTATTTAACATAACATAGATTCGTTCAGTTAATGGTTCAACTGCTATCCCATCAAATTCAATATCATCTGTATCTATGTTGATGGGATGACCGGGGATGTGTATTACATTTCCATTAACGGTTACAAGTCCTTCACGGATAGCACGTTTTACTGCTCTACGAGAGGCAACGCCTGAGGTAGCGATAAATTTTTCCAATCGCACTATCGTATCCCACCTGTACTTACAGTTCTATTTGCCAATTCCGATCCGTTGCAATACGTCGGAGTTCACGATCAGGATTTACTGCAACCGGATTGCCAAACAGTTCCAACTTATATACATCTGAGTGATGATTTCCATAAGCATAAGATGCGTTGAGA
The DNA here is from genome assembly GCA_009842375.1 of Candidatus Poribacteria bacterium. Taxonomy (GTDB): domain Bacteria; phylum Poribacteria; class WGA-4E; order WGA-4E; family WGA-3G; genus MSPOR6. The sequence goes on from VYFM01000520.1 coordinate 3,431, forward strand.
TCAAACCCATGTGTGGTTGCCAGTTCTTTAGCAAGGGCAGCTTTGTTCTCCGCGTAAGGTCGTAATCCGACACGGTTCCCGGTAAATCTACCATCAGTCACCTCTAATTCATCTGCGACCATGAAGTCGGTTTGAAAATGATTATGGAAAAGCTCTACTAAAAACGATAACGAACCTGACATTATGATGACTGATCGTCCTTCATTTCGGTGTGTGCGAATGAGTGTTGAAATACGAGGTACAATGCTTGCTCGTAGAGAATTGTCAAAGCATTCATGTGCAAGTTTGATAAGATTACGTTGTTTTAAACCACGGAGATGAATTTTGTTTGATTTTGCCACAGTGTAGGATTTGACTTTCAAAAAATGAGATGTCCATGTAAGTAAATTTGATATAGGAATTTCCCCTTGGCTCAACAAGTGTTTCAGAAATACCTTTTCTGATGATTTTCGAATAAGTGTTCCATCAAGGTCAAATATCGCACATGTTTTTTTCATTATATAATGTGTCCTAATGCTTTACGATAAGCTTTAACTGCGGCTTCCAACCCGATGTAGAGAGCATCTGCCATCAAATGGTGTCCGATAGAAACTTCAAGCAGTCCAGGTAATTGTTGCATCAATGTGAGATTGTCAAGATTTAGATCGTGTCCTGCATTCGTGCCAAGACCTAAATCAAGTGCCTTCTCACCTGCCCCTTGCAAGAGTGAGAATTCGTGCGTAATTTCTGCATCAGTTTGTGCCATTGCATAAGGGGCAGTGTAGAGTTCAATTCTATCTGCACCTATATCGCCTGTCCTCTCAATCTGTTCAAGATCAGTCCCACTAAACAGGCTAACACGGATGTCAGCATCCTTAAGAGATTTAATTATAGGTTTTAACATGTTGCCATCTTTTTGGATATCCCAAACGGTATGACTTGTGATTTCTCCGCTAACAACAGGAACAAGTGTGCATTGTGTTGGTTTCACATCCAATACCATATCAATGAGTTCTGGACGTGGGTCTCCTTCGATGTTATATTCAATGTGAGTGTTGTTTTGTGAGTTTATTTTGTTTAAGTGTTCGGATACCTCATAAACATCCGTTGGTCTAATGTGTCGTTGATCTTCGCGAGGATGCACCGTAATGCCTTGTGCACCTGCATCAATACAGGTGTCCACAGCAGTAAGAACATTCGGGATGTCACCTCCTCTGGAATTGCGTAAAGTTGCGACTTTGTTGACGTTGACGCTTAGACAGATCATATTTTCTCCTTTTTTTAGTAGTAAGCACCCTCCGTATGCCGTCCACAATCTAACATACCTTCGGATTTACGGCATACGGAGGGTGCCTACTACTCTGCATATCACAAACAATAAACTATGGAAAAATGCCAAGTTGCATATAGGATTGTGCGATTTTGTGAATGGCATTGATAAACGCTGCTGTTCTACAATCCACAACTTTTCTGCCATATTGCATACGGGTTTCGCGTATATCTTGATAGGCATTTATCATTGTATCCTGAAGTCCAGAGTTAACTAAATCTGTTTCATTTGCCCCGTGTACAGGTCCACGTTCATCATCGGAAAATTGATAGCCAGTTGCCTGTTCAATAAAGTGAATCATGGCATTGTATGCACTATCTTCATATCGTCTGGCAAGTCGACCGAATCCAACGTGTGATAGGTTTCTCAGCCATTCGAAATAGGAGACTGTAACACCTCCTGCGTTTAGATAAGTGTCTGGTATAATTAATACACCGCGTTGTTGTAGGACTTCATGTGCTTTTGCGGTTGTTGGACCATTTGCAGCTTCTCCGATAATACGTGCCTTTATCCGTGGTGCATTCGCAGCCGTTATCTGATTCTCAAGTGCGGCTGGTATAAGGATATCGCATTCTAACTCTAAGCTGTCGTTTGGATTTTCGAAAAAGGTTGCGTCTGGATAGTGCCGAATTGAACCGGTTTCATTTCGATACGTGGATACCTTTTCAATATCTAACCCTTTTGGATGATAGATTGCCCCGTCTATTTCTGCAATTCCAATAACTATTGCATCCGTTTCAGTTAAGTATTTAGAGGCATGATATCCCACATTTCCAAAGCCTTGAATTACGACAGTTTTTCCTCTAATTCCGGGATCGAGTCCCACCTGTTTCATATCGTCTTCAAAACTACATGCCTCTTCCAAACCGAAGACAACCCCGCGTCCGGTAGCTTCTTTTCGTCCTTGAATTCCGTTTTGTTTAATTGGTTTTCCCGTAACGCAAGCGATGGCATCCAGTTTGTCTGGTGACATAGTAAGATAAGTGTCAAATATCCATGCCATTTCAACTTCACTTGTTCCAAAGTCGGGTGCGGGGACATCTATACCAGGACCGATATAGTTCTTTTGTATCAGTTCATAAGTAAAACGTCGGGTAATACGTTCTAATTCGCTATCGGTGTACTCGTTCCTATTGAGTTGGATTCCTCCTTTGGCACCACCGAACGGTATATCCACTACGGCGCATTTGTATGTCATCAATGCAGCCAGTGCCATTATTTCATCTTCGTTCACCAACGTGCTATAGCGAATACCCCCTTTCGTTGGGAGGTTGTGATGACTATGTTCAGCGCGCCACCCGTGAAGCGTCTCAATGGTACCATCGTCTCGTTTTATAGGAAAAGTGAAATGGCAGGAGCTGTTACAGATCTTTATCTGTTCCAATAACCCTTTCGGATAATCTGTGAATTTCGCAGCTTTGTCAAAATTCTCGTTCACCTTCTGAAAAAACGATAAACTTTCTACCATTGTGCAACCTTGCAGATGAAATAGCAACGTCTTACTGATATCAGTGTAACATTGTATCGAATGTTATAC
>VYFM01000626.1 GCA_009842375.1 Candidatus Poribacteria bacterium
TCGTAGGTCGGAGTGAGCATAGCGAAGTCCGACATGTCCTGGCCTATGTGTCCTATCCTGTCGGACATCGCTATGCTCACTCCGACCTACAAGAGATTATATTATATTGTGAAAAATATATCAGAAAAACCAAAAACTAAATAAACCTGGTCATTCAGTTTTCAACTTGAATGGTAGTCAGTTGTATGATAGAATGATGAGATGAAAGGAGGAAACAAATGGCAGAAACAGTTAGGACAGATATAAAAGGAATTGATCGTTTTATACTTGAGGCAGGGGCAGATAGGGAACAACTTAGTCTACATATATCAGAAGTTGGACCCGGACAACGCGCACATCCACCACATACTCATGATGGACAGGAAATATTCTATGTTTTTTCTGGTAAGGGTGAAGTGCTATTCGGGGAACAGACACACCGTATTAGTGATAACGAAGCAGTGCATGTTGACTGTCAAGTATTACACGGTATACGGAACGTTGGAGAGACTCCGCTACGTTATGCGGTGATTATCGCACGTTGATAAACATTCATTCTGATGAAGGTTCAGACAATTCCCCTTGTCGCAATTGATAGATACCGTAAATACCGCCAATTATTAGCAGTATTCCTATGGTGCTTATGCCCCGTCGTATCCATACTGGGTGTAAGAATTGTGAAATGTTAAAACTTACAAGTGGTTGCAACAATCGTGACACACCAATATTCACATAGAATACGCCATAAGCGATTAAACACATCTCACTAAGAAGTTGTTGCTTCAATGGATTTACTGGAAGACGGAAGGGGTTTATTAGGTAATCACCAGAGAATATGAGGGTCATACCGACAATAAAAAAAGTTATCAGTGTCATCGTTGAATATGCGGAGTGTCGTAACAATATAGCCAGTAGTATACTGACCCCACCCAAAATCACACTAATAATGCCCTGAAATATTTGAACTCCTCTGCTGTGTGCTATCATTTTGCCTTTCTAATGTAAACTAAAATGAATATAATACTGTCACAGAAACCAACGGACCGAATTCAAATGCATCGCTTTCTTCAAATTTTATGACATCAAGTGCATCAGTATCATCATAAAGCGTTTTTTGATGCAATGGTAATAGCAACGAAACTGAAAATGGAACGTTGAATGGGGTTGATATAGATGTTCCCATAGATGCCATACCAAAATGTAGACCGGTATTTTTATCTATTTCACCGTCCCAATGTGCAAATGATTGATATATTCCAAGGTAACCTGCTTGGAAAGAAACCCATTTATTCAAACGGTAATTCAACCCAGCGGAATATGTAAGTTCATTCGATCCACGATATGTTTTGCTGTTCTCGTAAAAAGGTAATTTTGTGCGTAGACTGGCACGCGTTGCTAATCCTTTATAAACAGGTATGCTATAGTGCAGATCTATAATAGGGTTGAAAGTGCCAGTTCCAAATTGGATATGTAAATGTTCCTCACCTTTTTCTCCAAGTTTCCACGGATCTTCCTCAGTCTTTCCAAATGGAATTGACATTCCAAAACGACCCATGAAATAGTCCTTCTCTATAAGGACACCTAATCTATAATATCCTATGAGAAACTCTGAATCTGTTAGACCGGTATATGTTTCATTGCGATGATGGATGCGTCCGTTCTCTACAATCGCATCCCATTGTTCTTGGGTATATTCAACACCTTCGATCCTTTCAACAGTGGCTTCTTGTACTTTGGATTCATAAGGTAGATTTGCTTCCAATATCCATTGAGGTCCGAGAAGATATTTTAAGCCAATATCAACCCGGTATATGTTTAAATTTACATGGTGGCGATGCTGTGGTACTGTGTCTATTCTTCGGTTTCCGTTTGTATCAACGAAAATACCTTCATCTTCAAAGTGTCCGCCTTGTGCGTCATACCATCGCATCATGCTAACAGAGGCTTGAAATCTATTTCCTTCTGAAGTCAAACTGACTTCACCTGACCCACTCCTTGGGATTGCGGGATTGCTTCACGCGCCTCAACTTTCCTGTCCAAACGCATTGTGTAGGATACCGAATGGGAGCAATAGAAATTGTAGTAGGAGTATTATGTGTAAAATTTGTGATTTCATGGTGTATATTATCGGCATACGATGTATGCCTATTTCCTTATTTATTGTTTTTTCGCACACCACTTAAAACAAATGTGTGTTTGACATTCGCTGTTGTGTGCCTACTATCATGTTTATTTTGTTTCAAGATTTAACCAAGCCATTTCGTCGTTGGAAAGTTCAAGGTCCAATGCACCAAGTGAAGATGTCATCTCTTCTAAGTTAGCAGGACCGACAATAGGAAAGATAGGGAAAGGTAGGTGGACGCAATAAGCGAGGGAAACCTGAATTGCGGAAAATCCGTATTTTTTGCCTAATTGTTTTGCGCGCTCAAGTCTTTCAAAGTTATCATCATTGTAATACACGCGTACCATATCACCGTTATCTCGGTTCTCTTGTGTAAATGCACCACTGAAGAACCCTCGTGCTTGCGATGACCACGGCATAAGCGGGAATTGGCTTTCCACGTGCCAACGTCGTGCATCATCATCTACGTTTACACAACCGCCCCACATTGGTTCCATTGGAACGGCAAGGCTTATGTTGTTACTGCAAGCAACAAAACCGCTCTTGTTATTTTCTGAAGCGTAGTTATTTGCTTCAACAATGCGGTTGGGTTGCCAATTTGAAGCGGCGATGGTTCGGATACGTCCAGCGTCTATTTCTTCATTCAAATAATCAATGATCGTGCTGACTGGTAATGCGGGATCATCTCTATGGAGCATATAAAGATCAATATAATCGGTGTTGAGTCGTGTTAGGTTTTCATCAAGGTCTTGTTTTACGAATTCTGGAGAAACGCGGTTCGGAATACCACTATGAGGGTGTCCACCTTTATCTATCAGAAACACCTCATCCCTATTCCCACGTTCCTGCATCCATTGTCCGATTAACCTTTCGCTATTACCTCCCCCATAAATGTGTGCAGTGTCCAGTGTGTTTCCACCTGCTTCAAAGAATGTATCCAGCATTTTTGTACTGTGGTCATAACTATCAGGTGAATACATCATCGTTCCCAGAATCAGTTGTGAGATCTCCTGTTCAACTCCGGGAATTTTTATTCGCTTCATTTTAAATATTTCCCTCTTTTATACATTTCATTTTCTAAGTATTCTGAGATAACGATGTCCAATGACAACACAACATTGTATCACATTGGATGTGGGATTTCAATGTCTATTTTCAAATGGGTGTGTAAAGTTTTTGGCAAAGGTTATCCCGCGCGCAGACATATCGTAAGGGCGAGGTCCCCTCGCCCGCTCTTCTGTTTGAATCACGGAAGGCACAGAATACGCGGCACACACTGAAAGAAGAAGTCTTTTCCGCGTTCATCCGCGCAATCCGCGTCCTCCGCGATTCTGACAACACACATGCCAAAAACTTTACATACCCTTTCAAATCCCATACTCTATTTAGATGCGATTCTGGTAAATTGCTTGAACAAGTTCCATAGTTTTGACGGCATCCGAGAAACATGTTGATGGCTGCTTGTTCTGCTGAATGCAATCAACGAAATGCCTACTTTCTCCATAAAATCCATAAGTTTTGTGGGTTGCGTCAGAACTGGCAGCTTCTTCAGTCGTTATTTCAGTGATACCTTCTGAAGTATGGAGTTTTGCACTACCACCAGCATCCGGATTAATATATGCAGATATACCTTGTGCATGCATTTCAAAGGTATGGATTCTTCCACCTACTGCCCAATTTGTGCATAGATATCCCGATGCTCCACTTGTAAATTTGACAAGAGCGTTAAAACTATTCTCTCGTTCTGAGTAGAAACGATTGATGTCGCTTGCAACTGCTTGGACATCACCACCACCCAGCCAACGAAGTGCGTCTACTGCATGAATTGCATCACACGTCAATACATCAATGACTCCATCATAATATAAAGCATTTGGTGAATTTTTATGGAAGGTAGACATACATTGAATAATTGGTCCTTTTTCTTCAACAATCTTCTTAACCTTTTGCATAAGTGGTATAAAACGTCGGTTGAAACCTACCATTGTTTTACATCCATTTTTTTCTGCCGCTAATGTCATTTCCTTTGTTTGATGCAGCGTGATGCCAGGTGGTTTCTCAATGAACACGTGAAGTTTCTGTGATAAACAATGGATAACAAGTGGGAACAGATGTTGTGGTGGCATCAAAATGTAGACAACGTCTGGACCTGTTTGCTCAAGCATTTTCCGATAGTCAGTAAATGTGTGTTCTATCTGAAATTTCTCTGCGGTTGTATGGAGTTTGGATTCTACCAAATCACATAGTCCTACAAGATTCACATCTTCAAATTCTGATAGAGATGGATAGTGTACACCGTTTGCCATCCCACCTGCACCGATTAAAGCGATATTAACTTTATTCATTTTACCTCCAACCTGTTGTTTTACTTGTATATTACAGAAGGAAATGTTAAAATGCAACATACTTCTAAATCCAAAATACCTCCATCAACATCTTATGAACTTTGACCCAATAAAATTAGAACTCTATAAAAATCTACTTACCTCAGTTTCTGAAGAAATGGGTGTTACACTACAACGGACAGCCTTTTCACCGAACATCAAGGAACGGCTTGATTTCTCCTGTGCTGTTTTTGATGGTGCAGGACAGATGGTAGCGCAAGCAGCACATATCCCTGTCCATCTGGGTTCAATGCCGCTTTCGGTTTTGGCAGCAATAGAACATACCGACATGGAACCTGGTGACATGATAGTACTTAATGACCCATATCGTGGTGGCACACACCTTCCGGATATAACTTTGGTTGCACCTGTCTTTGGAAAAGCATCTGATGGTTGTCCGACCTTTTATGTTGCTAACCGCGCACATCACGCAGATGTCGGTGGTATGACCCCTGGCTCCATGCCACTTGCAACAAGTGTAATTCAGGAGGGTATCCGTATCCCACCAGTAAAACTTGTACGAGGTGGTAAACTGGATACCGATCTGTGGGAATTAATACTTGCTAATGTACGGACTCCAACAGAACGTCGAGGAGATATGGAAGCACAACTTGCAGCCAACCGAATCGGTGAACGTAGATTACAGGAAATGGTGTCCAAATACGGTGTCCCAGAAATAGAGTCATACATGCAAGCGTTATGTGCCTATTCCAGTCGGATGGTTCGTTCATTCTTACATGACCTCCCTGATGGAAAATACGAATATACAGATTATATGGATAACGACGGTATTACTGATGATCCGATTGGAATTCGTGTTGCAATAGAAATTAAAGATGACACAGCAGTTGTAGATTTTACAGGCACATCAGAACAGGTGCGCGGCTCTGTCAATGCCATCTATGCTATTACAGTCTCAGCAGTGTTTTATACGTTCCGTTGTGTTGCTGGTGTTGATGTGCCCTCCAATGCTGGATGTATGGAACCGATCCAAATTATTGCTCCTGAAGGTAGTGTTATCAACGCTAAATTTCCTGCTGCTGTTGCGGGTGGAAATGTTGAAACATCTCAACGAATTGTTGATGTGCTTTTTGGTGCATTATCTCAGGCATGCCCAGACCTAATCCCTGCTGCAAGTAGCGGTACTATGAACAACATTACAATAGGTGGACATGATGTATTACGAGGACGGGATTTTACCTATTATGAGACCATCGCTGGCGGTATGGGTGCCCGTCCAACTTGTGATGGGATTGATGCTATTCATACGCACATGACGAATACAATGAATACCCCTATTGAGACAATAGAGACGAGTTATCCGCTACAAGTTGAGAATTACGCAATTCGTCAAGGAACTGGCGGTACAGGAGAATTTCAAGGCGGCTCCGGAATTGTGCGTTCCTTCAAACTTCTTACAGATGCTGAGGTTACTATCCTTTCTGAACGTAGAGTTTATCATCCTTATGGATTGCAAGGTGGAGAATCGGGTCAGTTAGGACGAAACGTGCTAATCCGTGATGGCAAGGAACAACCGCTTAAAGGAAAGGTTACTTTTTCTGCTCGTGAAGGTGACGTTATTCAGATTGAAACACCTGGAGGTGGCGGTTATGGTAAGACAAAATCAAATGTTGGTAACCGAAAAAGGAGCGATTAGAAACCGCTCCTACCAGTATATGTATAGGTTTTTGTAACTAAGTTGACATACTCCCCCTGCTAAAGCGTGGGGGATTCTTCGCTCTCACATCAGACCTTTACAATCTGAATGGCGTTTCCTGC
>VYFM01000104.1 GCA_009842375.1 Candidatus Poribacteria bacterium
CCTTTATACTGATAACTTCTCCAAGCAATTTCTGATGGGGCGAATTCCCGAGCCAGATTTGTTACCGATAAATTTGTATCTGTATCACGACAAACATCATGCCACCTCTTTATACCAGCAAATAACAGATATCGAGTGTATCTGTGAAAAGATTCCTCAAACAAAGTATCCCATTCCTCTTCTGCCAATTCAAAACCATCCTTACTTCCGTTTTCTTCCTCATATTTTTCTAATATACCTAAATAATAATCATAGTATGAATCCAAGCCGTGTGGCCGTGCACCATCTGGACGACCAGACGCATAAATACGTGAAACTGTGAAGGCGTTCGGTTGTACTACAATAACTTCCCGCCCATCTTCAATTTTCAAAATTCTGATTGGATGATCTTCATCTAAATTTAGGACTTGAAGAATTCTATCAAGGGCTTGAACCCATCGCGTATTTCTCTGAGTTGTACCGTTTGACATGGTTTTACCTTTACTTATGATAATCTTGAAGTGGTGTAACTGAAATTTCACCGCGTTGAAGTGCATCAATAGCGTTTACTGCTGCGGCTGCACCTGGAATAGTTGAGAAAATTGGAATGTCATGTTCTATCGCCATCTGACGGATGAGTAGTTCGTTTGATCGGTGTATATCCCCAGTTGGCGTATTGATAATCAGATCGACTGCATGGTTTTTGATATAATCATGGATTGTTGGTCTCCCCTTGCCAATGCTATATACAAGTTGAACATCCATTCCGTTACGAAGGAGAACTTTTGCTGTCCCGTGTGTAGCAATAAGTTTAAATCCCATATCAGTTAGTTTTTTTGCTATAAAGATGACTGAACGTTTGTCCTTATTTCTCACACTAATAAAAGCATTTCCCTTAAGAGGCAATGTATATCCACATGCTTTTTGTGCCTTGGCAAATGCTCGAGAAACATCGTTATCAATTCCCATTACTTCACCGGTAGATTTCATTTCAGGACCTAAACGTGAATTCGCACCGGGAAAACGGTTAAATGGGAAAACTGGTGCTTTAACACTGAAATAAGTTGGTTCAATTTCTGCTGTAAACCCAAGTTTATCAAGGGTCTTGCCTGCCATAACACGCGCTGCCAACTTTGCCAAAGGTACACCTATTGCTTTACTTACAAACGGGACAGTCCGAGATGCACGAGGATTCACTTCTAACACATATATTTCCTCATTTTTTATAGCATATTGAACGTTCATCAAACCACGTACATTTAGTGCTTTTGCAAGCGCGTAAGTATACTCCTTGAGTTGGTCAATTTGGTCGTCAACTAATGTATATGGAGGAAGAACACAATCGCTATCACCAGAATGAACTCCCGCCTCTTCAATATGCTCCATGATACCACCTATCACAGTTAAGTGTCCATCAGAAATAGCATCTACATCCACTTCGATTGCTTCCTCAAGGTATTTGTCAATTAGTACAGGATGTTCAGGAGAGGCTTTGACAGCGGTATCCATATATTCTTGTAAGGGTTTCTCATCGTAAACAATCTGCATAGCACGTCCCCCAAGGACAAAGGAGGGACGGACTATCACAGGATACCCCAGAGATGATGCGATAGGTATGGCTTCTTCACTTGATGTCGCTGTGCTGTTCGGGGGTTGCATAAGTCCAATTTCGTCTAAGACTTCTTTGAAAAGTTGACGATTTTCTGAACGAGCAATGTCCTCCGGACTTGTTCCAATTATTGGAACACCTGCTTCTTTAAGTGCCATTGCAAGATTCAGAGGGGTCTGTCCACCAAATTGAACGATGACACCAATCGGTTTCTCTTTGTCGTATATATTCAACACATCTTCACAGGTCAACGGTTCAAAATAGAGACGGTCAGAAGTATCATAATCTGTACTTACTGTTTCTGGATTACTATTTACCATGATGGTTTCATATCCGTCTGTTTTGAGAGCCATCGCGGCATGAACACAGCAATAATCAAATTCAATTCCTTGTCCAATACGGTTCGGTCCTCCTCCAAGAATCATGATTTTCTCTTTATCGGTTGGACGCACTTCATCTTCGCTTGAACAAGTTGAATAGTAGTAAGGTGTTTCTGCTTCAAATTCCGCTGCACAGGTATCAACAGTTTTGTATGTTGTTTCAATACCGATTTTTTTACGTGTTTCTCGCACTTGAGTTTCCGGCACATCATAGATGTCTGAAAGCTGCCTATCAGAAAACCCAAACTGTTTTGCTTGACGGATTAGAGAAACAAATTCTGTATCGGCATGATTCCCGTTTTCTAAAAAAGAACGGGTCTGTGGAATGTTTAAACTCTTTTCAAAATCTACTATTTCCTGCAGATTATATAAGAAGAATGGATCAATATGTGTGTATGAATAAATGTCATCTATACTCATTCCACGTTTAAGGGCAGATTTTATGTAGAAAATGCGTTCAACGTTTGGAATCGTTAATTTACTTGAGAGTTCAGAAAGCGGAATCTCTTCAAGGGGGTGATTATCATAACCTGACCAGCCTGTTTCTAAAGAACGAAGACCTTTCTGTAATGCTTCTTTAAATGTCCCTCCGATTGACATTGCCTCTCCAACTGATTTCATCTGTGTTGTAAGAGTTTCATCAGTACCTTGAAATTTTTCAAATGCCCATCGTGGTATTTTCACAACAACATAGTCAATCGTCGGTTCAAAGCAGGCAGGTGTTTCTGCAGTAATATCGTTTGGAATTTCGTCCAGATTATAGCCGACAGCCAACTTCGCAGCAATTTTTGCAATAGGAAATCCGGTTGCTTTTGAAGCAAGTGCAGAACTACGAGAAACGCGCGGGTTCATTTCAATAACAACCTGTTTGCCAGTCTTTGGATCAACAGCAAATTGTATATTTGATCCACCCGTGTCAACTCCAATTTCACGAATAATTTTTATCGCAGAATCCCGCATCACCTGATATTCTTTATCTGTTAAAGTCTGAATAGGAGCGACAGTAATACTATCACCAGTATGGACACCCATCGGATCTACATTTTCAATGGAACAGATAATTACAACGTTATCTGCACCATCCCGCATCACTTCCAACTCAAATTCTTTCCAACCAATGACAGATTCTTCAATCAGCAATTCATTGATGGGGCTTAAAGAGAGACCTGTTGATACCATTTTTTGGTATTCTTCAATATTATATGCAATACCTCCACCAGTACCTCCAAGTGTGAATGCAGGACGGATAATAGCTGGAAAACCGATTTCATCAATTAATGCTATGGCTTCCTGCAATGTATGTGCAATGCCGCTTTTTGGAACTTCCAAACCGATATCTTGCATAGCCTGTTTGAACAAGGCACGGTCTTCAGCTTTCTGAATTGCTGGCAGTTTTGCCCCTATCAATTCCACATTGTATTTCTCAAGGACACCCGATTCCGCAAGTTCAACAGAAACGTTCAATGCGGTTTGTCCACCTAATGTTGGTAACAGCGCATGGGGTCGTTCCTTCTCTATAACAAGTTCTACCGTATCCGCGGTAATTGGTTCAACATAGGTGCGATCAGCGAAATCTGGATCGGTCATAATTGTGGCAGGATTGCTATTTACCAGAACGATGTTATACCCCTCCTCTTTGAGGGCTTTACATGCCTGTGTTCCGGAGTAATCAAATTCACATGCCTGACCGATTATAATCGCTCCCGAACCAATAATAAGGATTTTTTCTATGTCTGTTCTTTTTGGCATTTTATTTATAGTTTAAATCAGTGTTTAGATAAAGATATTTACTTTATCAACATAAATTCATCAATTGACAGTAATTACTATTCTTCCATCATCTGTGTAAATCGTGAAAACAGATAACTTGCATCATGCGGACCAGGAGATGCTTCTGGATGATATTGGACTGAAAATGCTGGATATTCACGATGGCGAATACCTTCAAGTGTGTTGTCATTTAAGTTGATATGTGTTATGTCAACAGTATTGGGCATTGAATCAATATCGACACAAAAGCCGTGGTTTTGAGATGTTATCTCAACTTGGTCTGTTTCAAAATGTTTTACAGGCTGATTGGCACCACGATGTCCAAACTTAAGCTTGTATGTTTTTCCGCCGAGTGCAAGTCCCATCAGTTGATGTCCCAAACATATACCGAAAACCGGTTTTCTACCAAGTAATTCTTGTACAGTTTTTATTGCATAATCAAGCGGTTCTGGGTCACCTGGTCCATTTGATAGGAATACGCCATCAGGTTCTGCTGCGAGGATTTCTTCAGCTGTGGTTTTTGCTGGTACTACCTGAACCTCACAACCATGTTCAGTTAGCTGTCGTAAAATGTTGTATTTGATACCGAAATCCATAGCAACCACACGGTATTTCCCATTTTTTGCTGGGGTTGATTGCTTTGAATACGCATCAGTTGAACTGGATGGATGTTGATTCCAAGCATAAGGGTTCGGACAGGTTACCCGTTGAACAAGATCCCATCCGACTAAACCGTGCCATGATTGTGCCTTCGTAACAAGGCTCGCAGCGTCTATGTTTCCATCAGAATCCTCAGTTGCGAGACATCCGTTCATTACACCGTGTACACGGAGACGACGGGTGAGCGCGCGCGTGTCTATATTCTGAATACCGATAATTCCGTTTTCGGATAAGTAGGTGTCCAAACTCCATTTTGATCGCCAATTACTATGATACGCGCTGTATTCACGCACTACAAATCCTTCTACTTGGGGACCGATAGATTCAATATCTGATTCATTACAGCCGTAGTTGCCAATTAACGGATAGGTCATTGTTACAATCTGCCCTTTATATGACGGATCAGTTAAGACTTCTTGATAACCTGTCATACTGGTATTAAAGACAACTTCACCGACAGTCTCCCCTGTTGCGCCAAACTGTTGCCCTTCAAAAACGGTTCCATCTGATAATGCAAGAATTGCTTTCATATTATCCTCTTGTAAGAGTATTTTATCCTTTATTTGTTCCGTCTATTGGATTTTGTTTATTTTGAATTCCCTTTTGGAATGTCATCACAGGCCATCCCTTTAGTTTCCAACCATCAAAGGGCGAATTTCGACTTTTTGAATATGATTTATCAATGTCAACTTTTGCTGATTTCCGTGTATCAATAATTGTTATGTCCGCTACAGCACCGGTGGAAAGTGTGCCACGATCAATTCCAACAATTCCTGCTGGAATATTAGTCATCTTTGCAATTGCCTCAGTTAAGGTTAAATGTCCAGCTTCAACCAAATAGGTGAGAACAAGGGGGACACAAGTCTCAAGACCGATAATCCCGTTAGGAGCATCTTTCATCCCGAGTGCTTTTTCAGATGGCGTATGTGGTGCGTGATCTGTAGCAATCGCGTCTATAGTGCCATCACACAAGCCTTCCAGAACAGCGTCAATGTCTTTCTGAGTCCGAAGTGGTGGATGCATTTTCGCGTTAGTCCCCTGTTTTTCCACTTCTGTGTCCGTCAAAATCCAATGATGAGGACATGCTTCTGCTGTTACGTTGACTCCGCGTTGTTTACCCCATCGCACTAATTCAACGGCTCCAGCAGTGCTGACATGTAATATATGCACGTGTCCACCAGTCAATTCTGCAAGCATGATGTCACGAGCAACGATGATGTCCTCTGCTGCATTTGGACTACCCACAAGGTTTAATTTTCGTGATGTCTCACCAAGATTCATCACTGCGTTAGCGTTCAGATTGTGTTCTTCACAATGGACCATTACTGGAAAATCAAGTTCTGCACTTAACTTCAATGCCTCATACATCAATGCAGAATTCATCACAGTAACCCCGTCATCACTGACACCTACTGCCCCCGCAGAAAGCATACCACGGACATCGGTTAATTCTTCTCCAGCAAGGTTTTTTGTTATACTACCCACTGGATATACATTTGTTGATACAAATTTACTATTTGCTATCTCATATATACGTTTAACCCTATGGAGTGTGTCTGTAACAGGTGATGTATTTGCCATGCAAACAACTGAAGTAAATCCACCAGCAGATGCTGCTGCTGTACCTGTAGCAATAGTCTCCTTATGTTCAAATCCCGGTTCACGCAGATGAACATGCATATCAATTAAACCGGGTGTGACTGTCAAATCAGTAGCATCAATCACGTGGTCTGCTTTTTCCGTATGATTACCACCGACCTTTGCAATTTTGCCATCAGAGACGGAAACATCTCCTATTTCATCAACGTTATTTGCTGGATCAATAATACGCCCACTACGGATAAGTACTCTGTTCATATT
>VYFM01000021.1 GCA_009842375.1 Candidatus Poribacteria bacterium
GGATTTGAACACAGCCAAAATATAGATTATATTCCTTAAATTGACACCTATGGGGTTCGCACGCTATACCCGACGGACGACATAAACTTTTAGTAACACGCATCCGCAACATATTCTTAAAACTGAATAACCCTGCCTATACATCCAATTTGCTTGAAATAACACTTTAGGTTTGGTAACATCTTATATTGTCATCTAATAATGGAAGGAACAGTTATGGAAAAAAAGCAGAAAATTCATTTACATATAGTTATCTGTTTCATCTTTGTTTTTCTGGTTGTCTTTTCAGGTTGTGGGGATAAGCAGAATAAGGAATGGTATACGATTTATGGTGGTGTGATAGGAGGAAGTTTTTCACAATTTGCGAATGGTGTAAACCATATTGTCAATCATAAAGAGACAGATATAAAAATCTCGGTTGTTGCCTCCGCTGGTTCAATTGAAAATACGCGGCGTGTGAACAAAGAGGAAAACGCGCTCGGTGTTGTATTTGCATCGGAGAGTTCATTGGGTTATCATGGACAGGAAGCATTTGCTAATGAGGATCCAAAGACGAATATACGCATGGTAACATTACTCTATTACGCATACGGGCAGTTCTCAACGCTTAAGAATAGTCATATCCATAAGTTTGAAGACATTGTAGGAGAAAAAATAGCATGTGGAACGACTGGTTCAGGCACTGCAAAAACACTTGAAAGACTTGCGATGTCTGCTGGTATTTGGGACAAATTCACTCCAATTTATAGGGGTGGTACTGCAGGGGCACAAACCCTTCAGGATGGACAAGTCAATGGCTTCTTTTGGCTTGTTAGTGTTCCAAATAGTGCTATCATTGAGTTGACAGCAATAAAACACATCAGAATGATCGATCTTGATACACCTGCCCAAAAGTATGGTTTCTATGAAAAATATCCGTTCTATTTCCCAACAAAGTTACCTGAAGGAGCGTATGAAGGAAAGGTTGAACCTGTGAAAACTATTGCTATGCCGACGGTTCTTATTGCTAACAAAGCAGTCCCAGCGGAAACGGTCTATAGAATACTCAAACATGTCTATGCTGAAGAGGGACATAAGCAGATGCTTCAAACAAATCAAGCGGCATCAGATATGACAGTAGAGAATGCACACCATGCATTTGTTATACCACTCCACAGTGGTGCATATAAGTTTTGGAATGAACAAGGGGTTGAAATTCCTGAACGCGCGAAGCCTGTGGATTAGCAGAATTTAGTCTCTTTTGCAAATTTGCATTACAAATCGGAATATGATATAATTTACATATAATAACATTGTGGGGTGCTCTTATCTTATAAAGAGCTGAGAAAACACCCATTGAACCTGATCTGGGTCATGCCAGCGTAGGGAAATAAGAAGTAGAGATGAGAATCTTCTCCTTCCAATAGCGACCTAAGCAATTGTTTAGAATTAATCGTTGTGCAATTGCGCCTCTCTTTTGAAGAGGTAATGAGCCGTTTCCTTTTGGTAAATCCATAAGTGTGGATACAACCACTGGCATATTCAGTATACCAAAATGGAAGATGGCTTTTTTGCTGTAAATTTCAGATGCAGACGTTTATCAAATACGTGCTACCGGTTCTTATACTGTTGGGAGTGTTGGTAATATGGGAGTTTGGAGTACATTATTTTGAGATAAAACATTTTATTTTGCCGCCGCCATCAAAAATAGTGGTAACCCTATACGAAGAATATGAACAATTATTGAAGCATTCTTGGGTAACGTTACAAGAAATGCTTCTGGGGTTTTTGCTGGCAGTAAGTTTTGGTGTGCCATTAGCAATTCTGATGTTTGAGTTTCCAACTTTGGAGAAAGCCTTTTATCCTTATGTCATTGGTTCACAGACAGTCCCGGTTTTTGCGATTGCTCCACTTTTAGTAACATGGTTTGGTTTCGGGATTGCTTCAAAAGTCATGATGGCAGCCATCATTGTCTTTTTTGCAATTGTTTTAAATACGTTAGACGGATTAAAGTCTACCGATCCAGATACAGTGAACCTATTTCGGATTTTACGAGCAAAGCGTTGGCAAATCCTCTGGAAAGTCCGTATTCCTTCTGCTTTGCCATTTATCTTCTCAGGTGCAAAGATCGGTATATCAATATCCACGATTGGCGCGGTAATAGGTGAATGGGTTGGATCAAGTGCTGGACTTGGTCATCTGATGTTATATGCTAATTCTCAACTTGAGGTGTCCCTTGTTTTCGCGGCTATATTTTGTTTAGCTTTCTTAGGTTTAAGCCTATTCGCACTTATGTCGTTGCTGGAACGTTTTGCCATGCCGTGGCGACGAAATCAAAATAACATGTCAGATATTCGATAAGTGTATTCGATCACTGCAAAGAAATACTACAAGAAAACAATATGGATAATACTATCAACACTACTTTGTAATAATTAATAGGAGGGATTTCTGATGAAAAAGAGTTTATGTTCAACTTTTCTCTTATCTCTGTTTTTGGTTTCTGTGTTATGTCTATCCCCTTGTGTTGCCCAAGAGTATATTAGCGGTCCCTGGCTTTGGATGATCGCGCCAACTGAACCAGGACAGGGAGGCTCATTTTCTAATGATGTGGATTCTCTTGCATTAGCAAGCGATGGTGCCATTACAGAGATAGATATTGCAACTATCGGGGCAAAAGGTGGAGACTTCGTTGGAGATTATGCGTGGACCCTTAGTGAACTTCGTTTTACTGACATCGTAAATACTTATGATTTCATCGGTGACATTGATAATCTAACGGATCTCTTCCAGAAATTGGGATGGGCAGATGGAGAAGTTACCGATCATTCAGCTTACGCTTTGACTACACTTGAATCTGAATTCGATCAGAATGGTGTAATAATGAGAGTTGGTAGTGATGACTCTATAAAAGTGTGGCTTAACGGTGAGGTAGTCCATAATAACCCAATAGACCGAGGTTCAGGAGGCTACCAAGATACATTTCAAGTTAATCTAAATCAGGGTGATAACTTGTTAATGGTAAAAGTAGGTCAAGGTTGGGGAAATTGGAGTATGTTTGTCGGTGTGGCTGCTGATGTGAAAGCGAGTTATAAAGCTCCAGTATCAGAATTGGAGGAAGTTACACTGCTCCTTGACTGGTTCCCCAACGTAGACCATGCACCGCTTTATGTTGCACAAGAAAACAAGTTATTTGCCAAACATGGCTTAAAGGTTGATTTGCGTTGGGGTGGTGACCCAGATGCCCCATTGAAACTTGTTGCAGCTGGCAAAGCACCGTTTGCTGTGAGTTATCAACAGAGTGTTACAATTGCACGTGCAAGTAAAGAAGAATTACCTGTGAAATCAATTGGATTGCTCGTAGAACATCCGCTAAACACGATTACATTTCTGAAAAAGTCAGAAATAAAAACACCTGCCGATTTCAAAGGAAAGACAATTGGATATACTGTAGCACCATTGGATGTACTTCTGTTTAATGCAATCGCTGCGAATGCTGGATTAAACGAAGATGACTATAGGTTAATCAATATAGGCACGAATATTATAGCACCTCTCATGAGTGGTCAGATTGATGCTGTTATAGGACCTTTTCGAAACTACGAAGTCAACTTATTGAAACTTGAGGGTGCAGAAGCGGGATTTTTTGCTCTTGAGAAACACGGTATACCGGACTATTATGAGTTGGTGATAATCACTAATGATGAATACTTGGAAGAAAACAGGAAAACTGCCAAAAACCTGATGATGGCGATTCAGGAAGCAATTCAATTTACGAAAAAGAATCCTGATACTGCACTTCAACTCTTTTTTCAAGCTAATCCTGATGCAAAGAAAGAATTAGAAACACTTGCGTTTCGAGATACAGTGGATCTATTTGCATCAACACAGGTTCAATCTAAAGAGAAATGGGAAGCTTTTGCGAAGTTCGCTCTTGAGAAGAAATTGATCTTAAAAGCTGTCAAGGTGGAAAACCTATTCGTTAATATATTAGAAGAAAAACCTACTTCTCCAAAAAGTGAATGATAAACAGAAAAATCATTATCATTGGTGGTGGCGTTATTGGACTTGGTATCGGATGGCAGCTCGCTAAAGCAGGGGCATCCGTTAGTCTATTTGAACGCGACCAAGTTGGACGCGGTGCCTCTTGGGCTGCCGCAGGAATGCTGGCACCACTTGCCGAAGCACATACTGAAGAAACAGAACTACTGGAATTAGGGGTGAAGAGTTTATCCCTCTATCCGCAATGGGTTGATGAATTAGAAACAGATGCACAGATGTCCATAGACTATCGGGTAGAAGGTACGCTTATAGTTGGATTAGAACCTGATGATACACATCAACTCAGTCATCTATATGCTGCCCAACAACAGATGAATTTGAATGTGAATTGGTTGACTGGTCGAGAAGCACGTGAAATTGAACCAACTCTTTCACCGCGCGTTACGGCAGCAATTCACTGTGCAAGCGATCATCAAGTTGATAACAGACTGATGGTAAATGCACTCCAACGTGCCTATATAGCATGTAGTGGTATGTTGCATGAAAATAGTTCTGTGGAAGGCGTTGTGATTAAGGAGGGAACAGTAACAGGTGTTTTGGTAGAAGATGGTACACAGAAGTGTGATGTTGTTGTTCTTGCAGCAGGATGTTGGTCAGCTCAGATAAAAGGGATACCAGAAACATTATGTCCACCGATTCGCCCCGTTAAAGGTCAGATGTTGGCATTACAGATGGAGGGAGGTGTTAAAGTAGAAACAGTCATCCGTACTGTCAGGGCAAGATATCCTACGTCTGTCTATCTTGTGCCACGTAATGATGGTAGACTTATCGTTGGTGCAACAAGCGAGGAGATGGGTTTTGATACACGTTTGACTGTAGGTGGTATATTTGAACTTCTACGTGGGGCATGGGAAACAGTGCCTGGGGTTTATGAACTGCCAATATTGGATACATGGGCGGGCTTACGTCCCGGTAGCAGGGACAATGCACCTATACTCGGTAAAACTCCCGTTGAAAATCTCATATACGCAACAGGACATTATCGTAATGGTATCTTGCTTACACCTATAACTGCCTATGAAATATCCAAACTGATAATGACAGGTGAAACTTCAGATATAATAGAACCGTTCCAGTTAAACCGATTTTCAACAGAATAATGGAAAAATGAAGGGAATTAACTGGCAATCCCAAGCATTTATGCTTGGGTCCAAAAACTTGGCTTTTAGAGGTATTTTGTAGCATACTTATAAAACTGACTCAGTGGTAGGTGTGCTATCACTTGCCACACCGATAGCACGGGTGTCAGGTTCTCATCAGGGGTCAGATATGGCATATAAGACACATAAAATCACATTAGCCCCGACTTCTAAGCAAAGTCGTTGGTTTTCCCAGCAATGCGGTTATAGGCGATTTGCGTATAACCAAGCGTTAGCAGATTTTAAGAGAGGCTTAGCTCAAGACAACTTCCAATCTTGGCAAACTCTCAATAACAACTTTAATCAAACAAAGAAACGTTATGAGTGGACGCGTTCCCAAGATCAACGTGCTGCGTTATATGCGATTAAGGATCTGGGACAAGCGATTGCGAGTTGGGTATCCAAGCGCGCAAAGTTTCCAAAGTTCAAGGGACGGGGACACAAACAGAGTTGGACAACAGATGAACAAGCTGTGCGAGTAGAAGGCAAGCGTATCAAGCTGCCCAAAATTGGATGGGTCAAAATGCGTCAAGCCTTACGTTTTGCGGGTCGGTTTATCAAGGTAACAATCTCAAGGACGGCACATCGTTGGTTTGCATCTATCACCGTGGCAACAGAGGACACCGAAGTCGTTGATAACTCAACACACCCTGTTATCGGTATAGACGTGGGTATCAGGACATTGGCAACCTTGAGTGATGGGACGAAGTATGAAAATCCAAGACCGCTAAAACGTTATGAGAGAAAACTCAAACGAGAAGCACGAAAGTTGAGCCGTCAAGTGTTTAGGTCAAATAACTGGTCTAAGCAGAAACACAGGATAGAACGTCTTCACTATCGTATCACTTGCATCCGAAACGATGCACACCACAAAGCAACCACAGCAATCGTCAATCGTGTTTATGCTATCGGTATTGAGACACTCAAGGTTACCCATCTGCTAAAGAACAAGAAATTGGCAAAGGCGTTATCGGATAGTGCGTTAGGTGGGTTTCTCTCTAAACTCAAGAC
>VYFM01000402.1 GCA_009842375.1 Candidatus Poribacteria bacterium
AGTCTGGTAACTGACAATTGAAAGGAAATAAATGTTAACAGAATTAAAAACAGATGTTGATTCAGTAACAACACGGCTTAATGAACTAAGGGGGTTTCTTTGACCTTGCTTCAAAACAGAATGAATTAGAAGATTTGGAAAAAGAAGCGATGGCAACAGATTTTTGGGGGAACACCCAGCGCGTACAAACTGTGAATCAACGTATCGCAGCCCTTAAAGATGAAATCAGTGAATATGACCAGTTGAAGAGTTCAGTTGACGATATACAGACTCTCTTAGAACTTGCTATCGAGGAAAATGATACAAGTTTAGAACCAGAAATACAGAACGGATTATCTACAATCGGCGGGCAATTTGAGAAAATTGAACTCCGATTAATGTTGGATGGGGAGTTTGATGAGAACAATGCAATTCTAAACATACATCCTGGAGCAGGTGGTGTAGACGCACAAGATTGGGCAGGAATACTGATGCGAATGTATCTCCGTTGGTGCGATCAACACAACTATACAAATGAGATTGTTGACCTTACTGCTGGTGATGAAGCGGGAATTAAAGGAGCAACAATTTTAGTGAAAGGTGTTTACGCTTATGGATATCTAAAGGCAGAGTCCGGTGTTCACCGACTCGTACGTCTGTCTCCCTTTGATTTCAATAATCGTCGACATACCTCATTCGCTGCAGTACATCTAACACCAGAGATTGATGACAACATTGAAGTAGAAATAAATACCGAAGACCTTCGGATAGACACATACCGTGCAAGTGGTGCAGGTGGACAACATGTAAACGTAACTGACTCTGCCGTACGTATCACACACATACCAACCAATATCATGGTGCAGTGTCAAAATGAACGATCTCAACACAGAAACCGTGAAATTGCAATGAAGGTTCTCCGTTCTCGACTATACAACCATTTTCAAGCACAACGTGATGAAGAAATTGCGAAACTGCAACCTGAAAGACGAAATATTGACTTTGGTAGTCAAATTAGATCTTATGTCCTTCATCCATATCAACGAGTTAAGGACACAAGAACAAATGTTGAAACAGGTAATGTTGATGCAGTCTTAAACGGTGACATAGATATGTTTATTGAGAGTTTTTTGAAGATGAAACCCACCTCATGATTGACAATCCGCAGTGTAGGAGTAACCCATGAATAGCTTTAGATCTTATCTGTCCTTAACAATCATGATATGTTTATTTTATGTTACTACGAATTTATTTGCAGCCGTGGTTCAAGTCCCTTCAGATCAACCCACAATCCAATCTGCTATAGACGCTGCAAATGACGGTGATACGGTTATAGTTACTGATGGTATCTATAGTGGTGAAGGTAATACTAACATAGATTTCAAGGGTAAACAGATTACAGTCCAATCACAGAATGGTCCAGAAGAAACCATAATCAACTGTCTATCCAAACCAAATTCACGGGGGTTTATTTTTCAAAATAAGGAAACCAACGATACTGTGTTAGAAGGTTTTACAATCAAAAATGGAAATAATACTGATGGTGGTGGAATCTTTTGTGATGTCTCGTCACCCACGATAAAGAATTGTATTATAACTGATAACAGTGGTGGAGGAATATTCTGTATTGTTTCTGAGGCGAATATAATTGACTGTCAGATTTCAAACAACCGAGATGGCAACGGTGTCTTGATTATAGAACCGGATACAAGGAATGGAGTTGTAATAGAAATACCTATTAGTGGACCGAGTTTTATCAATTGTGACATATCTCAAAATAAAGGACATGGAATTTATTGTCTACTTCATGCATCCGCAACAATAACAAAAAGCACAATCTCTCAAAACTTAGGTCGGGGTATTTTTTGTAACTCTTTTTCAGGTGCAAAAATTACGAATTGTATTATCTCACAGAACTTGGATGGTGGTGTTGAATGTAGAGAATATTCTGGTTTAACAATTACCGATTCGATTATCAAACAGAATACCGCTAAGAATGGTGGAGGTATTTATTGTAGTCCAACATCCAGGCTTAATGTCATTGGTTGTGTTATCGCAGAGAACATAGCAACAGAATCTGGTGGTGGTATCGATTCTATTTCTACATTTGGATTTGTAGACATATCATATTGTACAATTACAAGAAACTCGGCTAATAATAGAGGTGGAGGGGTAAGTGCCAGGCTTGAAGGTTCATCATTTAATATCTCTAAGTCAATTATATGGGGCAATATATCAAATGGAACTCACCCAGAATTTTTCGGATCTGGTCCAACAGTTCATATTATTTCATGTGTTTTACAAGGTGGGCTTGAAGGTTTTGGAGAACAGTGGGCAAAGTCTATAGTGTATAAAGACAACATTGATGAAGACCCACTGTTCGTAAATGCTGAGAATGGGAACTATACACTTAGACATGCAAGTCCAGCAAAAGCAATGGGAGCAACCGCATCCCGTGAAGACAAACAAGAAGATGAAGAAGAGAAGGTTCAAAGTGATGAAAATTTTATTGAAGATTCTCTTAGTGTGTCCGCTGTAGGGAAACGAATAATTAAATGGGCAGACCTGAAGCGCAATTAAATTGCGAATAAAGATTAGGAGGATAGCATGAACACTTATAGAGGAAGTGTATACATCTTAATCTATCTAATTTTGATTTGTATAAATTTCTCAACTTATGCAGCAACGATTAATGTTCCAGCAGATCAACCGACAATTCAAGCGGGTATTGACGCTGCACAAAACGGGGATACGGTTTTAGTTGCGAATGGCGTATACAAAGGTGATGGCAATGTCAACATAAACTTTAAGGGGAAACAGATTACAGTCCAGTCGCAGAATGGTCCAGAAGAAACCATGATAAACTGTTCGTGGATACCTTACACACGTGGTTTTATCTTTCAGAGTGAAGAGACGCATTCCTCCGTATTAGACGGATTTACAATCAGAAATGGTGTCCATGAGTACGGCGGCGGAATCTACTGTAATAACGCTTCTCCAACAATTAAAAATAGTATAATTTCATGGAATAAAGCAGTTAGAAACGAGGGTGGAACAGGACGCGGTGGTGGAATTTATTGTTTCAATTCTGATGCATTAATAATAGATTCTACAATCTCAAACAACATCGCAGAATATACTTATGGTGGTGGTGTTTATTTTGATGGGAATGATGAAGTTTTCAGAGAAACGCGCTATCAACCGCAACTAATCAGTTGCATTATATCAGAGAATAACGGTAGTGGAGTATTTATACAGGACTTCGCAAGTTGTGAAATTAGAGACACGAAGATATTGCACAATAGTTTACGCGGAGTAGTATGTACATTTTTCTCACGCGGTGACACACAAATTACTGGTTGTGAAATTGCCCAAAATACTGGCGGAGGAGTGGAAGTAAGTGAGTATTCTATTATTAAGATTCATGATTCTATCATCAAACAGAATACGGCTAAATATGGCGGAGGTATTTACTGTAGTCCATCAGGCAATATGTATGTCTCTGACTGTATTATTGCACAAAACATTGCTACAAAGTGGGGTGGTGGCATAGAAATCGCTGAATCGAAGTGGGGAGATGCTGAAATAACCCGATGCACAATCACTCGAAATACTGCAAGTGTGAGTGGAGGCGGTCTATATGTTTATTGTCTAACTTCCTTTACGCTAACCAATTCAATTGTTTGGGGTAATAATTCGGACGACAGAAATCCTGAGGTATATGTGTCAGGTAGAGGTATAGTTTTTAGAGCAAACGTTATCAGGGACGGACTGGATCGTATTGGACAAGAACCAGATGGAGACTTGTTCATATATGAAGACAACATAGATAAGGATCCACTTTTCGTTAATCCTGACCGAGGAGACTATAGACTAAGACAGGATAGTCCTGCATTAGGGATGGGACCACAAACCAACGTTGGAGGTGTTTTAAGTGTCGCTCCTCTTGGAAAACGGTTGGTAATGTGGGCAGATATAAAAAGAAGATAGTGTATATCGATGGAGGTAATAATGACAAACAATAGAGTTTTTATAATTCCAATGATGATTCTGTGTTTACTACTATCTCGTCTACAATCTTACGCTGCTGTAATAGATGTTCCTGCTGATCAACCAACAATTCAATCAGGTATTGACGCTGCAAAAGAGGGTGATACAGTATTAGTCGATGATGGAATATACACAGGTGAAGGAAATGTTAATATTAACTTTAAAGGCAAACAGATTACGTTAAAATCCCAAAATGGTGCCAAAAAAACTATCATTGACTGTGAAAAAAAACCTGAAACAAGAGGGTTTATATTCCAAAACACCGGATCAACTAAAATGGTGTTAGATGGATTCACGATAAAAAATGGCACACATGAATTTGGTGGGGGTGTGTACTGTAACTTTGCTTCTCCTCAGATAAAAAACTGCATCATTACCGAAAACAATCCGGGTGGAGGAATCTATTGTGATAATTCTGGTGCCTTTATAGAAGGATGTACTATAACAAACAATACCGTAAATACAAGTTACGAGGGTAGTATATATCTGACTGGTGAATGGATTGGACAACTCTCCAGAGCAGAAGCTAAAATCGTAAATTGTACAATTTCAGATAATACTGGTAATGGAATAGTAAGCACAGGTTATATCAATGTTGAAATAAACGACTGCACAGTATCAAAAAACAGTGGTACAGGAATTGTATCCACAGCAAGTTATTCTGCAAGAGTCAATCTTCTTACAAATTCAGTTATTGAACAAAACAGCAATGGTGGAGTAAAAGTCAGCGAAAATACTGTTTTAAAGATAGCCGAATCTGTTATCAAAAGTAACACAGGAAGTATCGGTGGTGGAATACACTGTAGTAGAACATCAACCATTGATATTTCAGAATGTATTATTGCAGATAATGAAGCAACTAATCAAGGCGGAGGAATCTATGTTCATGCTATGTTAGGAAATGCTAACATCTCACATACTACCATAACTGGCAACTCAGCAGGGCTTTACGGCGGAGGAATCTATGCCAGTGTAAGTTCTGATTTTACATTATCCAACTCAATAGTATGGGGTAATAGTTCTGACGGTACACATGATGAAGTTTTTGTCTCTGGTGGTAAGATAGTAATACAGTCAAGCAATATTGGCGGTGGACTCGAAGGGCTGAGACGACAGGCTGATGGTGTTAAGTTAATTTACGAAGATAACATTGATACAGATCCACTTTTCGTGAATGCAGATAATGGAGATTATAGACTTAAGCTCAACAGTCCAGCGTCTGGTATGGGACCACAGACTAACGTAGGAGGTGCTCTAAACGTTGCTCCTGTCGGTAAAAGGTTGATCATGTGGGCAGATATTAAACGAAAATGACTTTTTGCTATTTTAGGAGTAAACCATGAAATACAGATGTGTAATAATCAATGTAATTATTATTCTACTTTTTCTTTTCGTCAATGTTCATACATTCGCTGCAGTGATTCGTGTTCCAGCTGAACAACCTACAATACAAGCAGGCATTAACTTTGCTAAAGATGGGGATACGGTATTAGTTTCAGATGGTGTTTATAATGGTGAGGGCAATGTCAATATCAATTTTAACGGAAAACAAATTACTGTGAAATCCCGTAATGGTGCTAAGACAACAATCATTGACTGCAAGAATTGGGCGGCAACAAGAGGCTTTACATTCAACAACAATGAAAAAAATGATTCTGTGTTGGATGGCTTTACTATTATGAACGGTTTCCATGAGTTAGGTGGTGGAATTTACTGTTATAATGCTTCTCCCACGATACAAAATTGTGTGATTACCTTGAACAGAGCAGTGGCAAAGAATAGCAAAAGTGATGGAGGAGGTGGAATATACTGCTTTAATTCTGATGCCATTATAACTACAAGTAAGATAATTGACAATAGTGCCAATTCTAAACACGGTGGTGGTGTTCTCTTAACAGGATTTACGAATAATTTCTCAAGTCAACCGAGTCTAATCGATTGTATCATAACAAAGAATAACGGGGATGGAGTATTCTGCTATGATGATGTAAATCCTGTTATAGAAAATTGTAAGATAACTCAAAATAGTGGACGAGGAATTGTCTATAACTCTTTCGCAAGAGGAAAAAATCCTATTTCCAATTGTCGTATAGAGAAAAACTCCAGTGGCGGTGTTGAATGCAGCAATTATTCACACATAGAAATAATTGAG
>VYFM01000163.1 GCA_009842375.1 Candidatus Poribacteria bacterium
ATTTGTATGTGTACCAAATGGGAACAGAATAACAGGCATTTCTTTCATCTTCGACCGGCACTTCATCTAAAATACTGGAATAAGTATAAATGTAACTATTTTATTCACAATTTTGCTGTCTTGGCGTTATTGTGCTTTAGTTTAATTGGTATTTTCGGATGTGGTTATGTTTCAACCTCATCGTATCTGGAGCATATCAAAACTATCAACATCCCACCTATTGAGATTCAGGATGCCGATATAGCTTATGATAACGTTTCACAACGTCCTTTTGACGAAGTTATCCATGATAAGTTAACCCAAAGGTTCAATCGTAAATGGAACGACGGTAACGATTCCGAATTGACAATAAAGATCCAGGATTACGATATAAAAGAGCACGGGTTTGGTCCGAGTGGTAATGTTGAAATGTTACGGATGAGTCTACAAGTTGAATATCAATTTCTTGATAAGGTTAGGAACAATCTCATAGAAAGAAGAGATAACCATGTGCAGATACACGATTTCTATGTAGTAGACAACCGAGGAGAACCGCCTGAGACAGTTGATCAAGCAAAGAATTTGATAATAGATGAACTCATTGAGGATCTTTACAATCAACTTGCAGAACAGTGGTAAAGATGAAACACGTCAACGTAATCTGTATTTGTTCTCTATTGACCATGTTTCTTCTGTCTTGTCAGGAAGAGCGTGGTAATTTTACATCGGTTCATCAGGAAAATGCATACATTTTTGGCGTGTGGAAAGCACCAACGACAAAAATTGCGAATGAAGTATTAGTAGCTATTTCTGCCAATGTTCAGGATAAGCGTGTAGCACAGATTAACGAGAATATAGAGGAGGAAGTGGTCCATAAGATGCTTCCTGCCTTGACAACTGCAGCACCTGAAACACTTTTACCAGATGATGGTGAAATAACTGATTGGGTGCGTGTTAAGAAACCTACAACTTACACCCCCGAAACGCTTTACAAAGATCGAATTTTGCTCTCAGACGATGACCGTGATATTTATTTTAATTACGGATTTGAAAGAAAAGCGGAAGTAGAATATCAGAGTCCGAAATTTGGATCAATCCCGTATATCTTGCTTGAGATATTTGATATGGGAACACCTGAGAATGCCTTTGGCATTTTTAGCGTCTACAGTTATCCACAACCAAAATTTGAATGGGTTGGGTGTAAAGCGATTGTTTCAGGGAAATATCTCTGGTTCTGGAAAGGGAAATATTTCATACAGATAGAGGGTTATGCGATCGCGACAGGTATCCGTAAGGCAATGATTGCGCTTGCTGGGTCTATTGCCAAACGGATTGAAGATCCTCCGCAAAAGATACCATTTCTTGAAGTTCTACCTAGTCAATACATACGTGGTAGTGAAAAGTTCTTTAAAACGAATTGGGCGTTAAGTCAAATTAATAAATCTGGACCTAATCCTTTTCCGCAATTGACAGATGACACTGTAGGGATTTCAGCACAATACAACATACGTTATAATGATCCCACACACCCATATAGTGTTTTTGTTCTCCGTTTCCCCGATGTTTCTGCAGCTGAATCGGCATATTCACTGTATCGCGATACTCTAATGTCTGAAAATGTGCCTTTTGAAACTAATTCTGAAACTGGGGCAATTCACATTAACGAACAATATACTGAACCGTAGGATTGTGATTACATTTTTGGATTTGTTTTCTACACAAAATAATTGATGAGAAAAGATAGGATTTAGCCGTTAACCATGGGAGTTATTTTATGCGGGGTGATTTTGAAGCATATCTCAATGATGAATTTCGAGACGAATCTGGTAAGTTGGACCTCAACGTATTACTTGCATTAGAAGACGAGGCATCTATGGATGTTGCTGTCGTTATGCCGACTCCTCAACCGAATCCTCGTAATGCTGAACTTGCTGATGTCATTCGCGGTAACCAGCGTGCGCTTGGATGTGCGCTTGTGCATCCGACAGAACCTGACCCCGTTTCGCAAGTCAAATTTGCAGCACAAGAATGGAGTATGCCGGGTATTAAATTGATGCCAGCGATTCACAATTACAATGTTGATGATCCAATAGTGCGTCCTGTTGTTGAAGCAGCCCGTGACTTCGGACTGATTATTTCAATTCATTCAGGACCTAATAATTGTCATCCGAATCGTATTGGCACTGTAGCGAGTTGGGTGCCAGAAACACCGATTATTATGGATCACATGGGATTTCCCGACGATTTAGATGATGCAATCTCTGTAGCAAAAGTGAACAGAAACGTCTTTCTCGGGACCACTATATTACGGTTCCATCGGCGTTGGGGAGATGACCCTGACACGGTTGTACCGACAGAGGTAAAGGCTGCGGTTGATACGCTTGGACCGGAACAGATTGTATTTGGATCTAATCTTCCCGAATACAGACCTATTCAGGTTGTCAATGCACTAAAACGGTTGGAACTCGGTGATGATGCGGAAGCGTTGATTTTTGGTGATAATCTTGCACGGATCTATGGGTTGGATTGAGTTGTTATATTTATTTTCCTATTAAGGAACACATTACGGACCTTACTTCCTTTTTCACGATTCCAGTTAGGGAAATTGGATTTTCCATATACGTTGTGCAATTAGGAAAAAGTTGAAAATATGCTAAAAATACATTATACTTAATAAACATGCAAATTCTCCCTAGAGAGATACTCCACTATACCACACCAAGCGGAAACAATCCGTATCGGCGATGGTATACACAGATTAAGGATCAAGCAGCACAGATAGCAATTTCGAATAGAATTTCTCGGATACGATCAGGTAACTTTGGTGATTACAAGCGATTGAGTAAAGATTTATACGAGTTGAGAATCCATTACGGACCTGGATATCGCGTCTATTTTGGGGTTTTTCAAAGTGATATCGTTATCCTACTTTGTGGAGGAACTAAAGGCACACAACAGCGAGATATTAGAAGAGCACAAAACTATTGGAATGACTTTCTGGATCGAATGAAGGAATAATTACGATGAGTATTGATAATAAACTTCAGCAATGCACGACCTCTTTTAAAGACTTTCTTCTTAAGGATCTTGCACAACCAGAATTTGCAAAAGGATATCTTAAGGCTGCGCTTCAAGATTATGATAAAGATGGCAACGTTGAGATGTTATTGCTCTCCATGAAAGATATCGCAGAAGCACAAGGTGGAATTGAAACACTTGTCAACTGGACAAAGCTCAACCCGCAAACTCTCACTTATCTCCTTAATGCAAAGCACCCACCGCAATTGGATAAAGTGTTGGACATCCTTTCCAGATTAAAAGACTCCCTTCACACAAAACGTGCTGTCATTGAAAACGATTCTACAACGTAGGAAAAACATAATGAAATTCATCCTCGTTAAAGGCAGCATCATGCTCCATTGGGTTGACAAACTGCCGATTGACACTATAAACATTTATCTTACACAAAGCGTTACAATTTTTATTGTGGTACAATTCACTGTGTTTTTTAGGATTGACTTAATCATGTTGCCGCATAAAAATTTTCGTTGACACTGGAATATATGAGAAAAATAGAACAAACAATAAGGATTCGTAATAAGTTAGTAGGAGTAAGAATATGGCAGCAGCAAAAATACTTGAACATGGACAGATTACTATTCCTAAGCAAATCCGAGAGAGTTTAGGACTTAAGAAGGGCGATGTCGTAGATGCGAGACTTGAAGGCGATTGCGTTGTAATAACACCAAAGAAATTAGTAGCTCCAGAAGACTGGGAAAAGCTGCTGCAGATGATGAACACCGTCCATGAACAAAACAGAGGTATCAGCGAAGAAGAAGTCTATCAAGATGTCCAATGTGCAGTTGATGAACTTCGACAGGAAGATTATGACAAACAGTAGAAAACTGCGCGTCGTACTTGATAGCGTCGTTGCCATCAGTGCTTTCCTTACGGATGGATTGACAGCAAAGCTTGTGTCTAAGTGTCAGGAATATGCATATCTTTATACGTCAGAAGATATTTTGCAGGAGATTCGTCGAGTGCTTTTAGAGAAACCCCATATACGAAATCGTTATAAGTACTCATCTGAAAATGTAAACCTCTTTATCAGTTATCTGAGGAATATCAGCACGGTAGTTGCACATCTGCCGGTGATTCGCGTAATAGAACGCGATCCTAAAGATGACATGATTATTGCTTGTGCTGTTGCTATATCAGCCCACTATATCGTAAGTCGTGATCAACACTTGCTGGGTCTTGTAAATTACCAGCAAATACAAATCGTCTCCCCAGAAGAATTTATCCATATTTTGAGGTATGAGATAGAAACATAATGAAAATCAAACATGTTGAAGGCATACCGATGCTGCGTTGAAAAATTTATCTACTTCGGCTGCCATTTATCGATTAGACCTGTAATCTTGAACCTAAAGCAATTTACATTGTGGAGAGGATAATCGTGAACAAACCACTAAAAGGATTCATTACCTATTCCCACAAGGATACAGAACAAAAAGACGAATTACGGGAACGTCTTGCTGTAATGAAGCAGAAAAACGAGTTAGTAACCTGGGATGATGGTCAACTCACACCAGGGGACGAAGCCCTTCAAGAGGATATTCTCAAAAAGGTTGCAGATTCTGATATACTCCTCTATCTCGTCTCATCTGCGAGTCTTGCCTCTGAAAACTGCAATAGGGAATTAGCTGAGGCTTTAAATCAAAAAATAAGAGTGATCCCGATTATCCTTGAGTATTGCGATTGGCTGCGTCATGAAGTGAGTCGTTTTGAAGTTCTTCCGAACAAAGGTACACCTATTGTTGAATGGCAGCCTGAGAGTAAAGGTTGGCAAAACGTGGTTAATGGTATCTGGGAAGCCGTTGATAAAATACGAGCACAAGCAAATATCCCGTCTGAAAGTACTCAGAACGATCAACTTGCTGAGTGGGTGTTCCAACAGGGAAACTTCTTAAGCATGTTGAAGCAATTTAATAGGGCAATTGAGGCATATTCACATGCGATATGTCTCAAACCTAATGATGCCGATGTTTATAACAACCGCGGTGCTGCTTACGCGGAAACAAATAAGATTGATCTTGCAATCAAAGACTTTAACACGGCTATTGACCTCAAATCGGATGAGGTTGGCTTTTATAGCAATCGCGGAATTGCTTACCACAAAAAAGGCAAAATTGATATAGCAATAAAAGACTATAACAAAGCAATAAAACTCAATCCTGACTATCATGGTACCTATTACAATCTCGGTGTAACTTATGAAAAAATAGGAAAGATTGATATAGCTATAAAAAACTACAGTAAAGCAATACACCTTAAACCTGATTATGTAGAAGCCTATAACAGTCGTGGGGCTGCTTATATGGAAAAAGGCAATTTCGACCTCGCGATTGAAAACTGTAACAAAGTGATAAAGATTGACCCCCATAATGCTATAGCTTATAACAATCGAGGACTGGCATATAACAAAAAAGACGATCACAACCAAAGCATCAAAGATTGTACCAAAGCAATATATCTCAAGCCTGATTTGGCAGAAGCATATTACAATCTTGGTATTGCTTACTTCTGGAAAGAAGATTATGATCGTGCTATTGAAAACTATAACACCGCCATAAAATTCAAACCTGATTATGCTGATGCATATAGTAATCGTGGGGCAACACACAAGAAAAAAGGAAATTTTGACATTGCTGTCAGAGATTGCA
This sequence comes from Candidatus Poribacteria bacterium, assembly GCA_009842375.1. Lineage (GTDB taxonomy): Bacteria > Poribacteria > WGA-4E > WGA-4E > WGA-3G > MSPOR6. Next base: position 5,706 of record VYFM01000163.1, read on the forward strand.
CTAAAGCGGTACAACTTAACCAAGATAATGCCAACGCTTATACTGTTAGAGCCGACGTTTACGTAGAACAAAACAATTTTGAGGATGCTATGCAGGACTACAACACAGCAATAAACCTTAATCCCGACAGCACCGTAACTTTTAATAATCGCGGTATTGCTTATGGCAAGCAAGGCGATTATAACAGTGCTATTATAGATTTTAACAAGGCAATACAACTTGATACCAAATATGCCGATGCGTATGGCAATCGTGGTACTGCTTACAACCAAAAAGGTGAAATTGATAAAGCCATTGCAGACTTTACTAAAGCCATACAGCTCAAACCAAATAATGTTAGCACTTATTATTACTTGCGAGGGTTAACTTACAGTAAAAAAGGTTATGATTCTAGGAAAAGAGATATTGTTGAACTTGCTATTCAAGATTTCAATAAGGCGATTCAACTTAAACCTGACTATACTGAGGTATATAC
>VYFM01000095.1 GCA_009842375.1 Candidatus Poribacteria bacterium
TGTGTATATCATTACCTTATCACATTTTCAATAGAATGCCAACATGAAAAAAGTAGGGGTTCTGCACGTCATTACTGACACAACATTTCAATCCAAATATACGCATCCACAACTTGCAAAACTCGCAATACAGGGAGGGGCGGATACCATTCAATTCCGTCAAAAGAATGGATCGACGCGCGAGTTGATAGATATTGCAAACCAGATGCAAACAATATGTTCAAAGCAGGGTGTGCCATTGATTGTTAACGATAGGGCTGACATTGCGCTGGCGGTTGGAGCAAAGGGAACACATTTTGGACAAGATGATATGTCAGTATCCATTGGTAGAAGAATACTATCCACAGAAACCATTATCGGGGCATCTGCACGAACTGAAGAGAAAATTCTTGAGGCTATAACTGAAGGGGCAGATTATATTGGGTTTGGTCCTATATATCAAACTTCCTCAAAACCTGATGCAGAAAAACCTAAAGGTTTGGATAGATTACGTCGTATGTGTGAGATAGCAAAATGTCCAGTGATTGCAATTGGTGGAATTACCTTACAAACCACAGGGGAGGTGGTACGAGCAGGCGCACACGGTATCGCTGTTATTTCTGCTGTATGTGGACAGAAAGATCCAGCAGCAGCTACGCATAGACTTATGCAAGCGATACAAGAAGCAAAACAGACATAATTTACTGCACGGAGAAAATGGATCGCATGTCTGAACATACACGAAGGAATCTAACCTCAGTCCCTTCAAGTGAATTTTCGTCAATGGAATTCAGGGAGGTAGATCATTTCTACGAACCGGATTTTGATAAGATTGATGAAGACTTCGTGCAGAAATTGTGGAATGGACAACGTTTTTTTAATGCAAACCTTCTCTCAATCGCTGGTAAAGAAATACGGGTGTTGAAACCAGGGGTTTGGAACCGGGAAGAAGGTCCAGATTTTTTGCATGCGGAAATTGAAATTGACGGTAAATTGTGTGTCGGTGATGTTGAAATCCATGTAAAATCTTCAGAATGGTACGCGCACAAACACCATCTCAATTCAAGATATAACCGAGTAGTTCTTCATGTAGTACTATTCAACGATGACTTTAATTTACGGACACGCCTACAGAATGGGAAGCGAATTCCAACGTTGGAACTCCTCAAGTGGATAGATGCACCCATTGGAGACCTATTTGACGAAACAACTCAAGCAGAAGAAGACGCTTCAAATTTCTGTCGTGTCACAGGAAATCAGCTAAATATAGACAGTATCAAGAGTGTTTTTGAGTCGTTAGGACAGGAACGTTTTTTAGAAAAGGCAGATGCAGTCAGGTTGTTACGAACCCGTCTCAATTTTGAGCAAATCCTATACGAAGGAATAATGGAAGCGTTGGGGTACTCACAAAATAGCAAACCCCTGCGTGAGTTGGCACAACGTGTGCCTTTTGCTGACTTTGATTATAAAACAGAAAATGAAATTCAAGCCATTCTCTTTGGCGTTGCAGGACTTCTGCCATCGCAATTAGAGAAACCACTGCCTGCTGAGGAAACAGAAAATCCATTTATCGTAACGTTGGAGAAATTATGGGAAACATCTGGTATTTCTAAAAATTCTGATCGTATGATGGCATCACAGTGGCGTTTTGGTAGAATACGTCCAAACAATCATCCCGCTAGACGCATTGCTGCAATGAGTCAATTAATTTTTCAATGCCAGGGGAGTTTAATGATGTATTTTCTCCCAACATGTGAAATGGCAGCAAATTCCGATACATCGGATACGTTACGGAAAATCAGAAAGGAACTGCTTGAACTTCTAATACTGGAACCTACTGGCTATTGGGAAACACACTCTAATTTCGGCAAAGGAGGCACCAACAAAGCAAAACTTATCGGAGAAGCCAGAGCATTGGATATTATGATCAACAAAATACTGCCAGTAGCCTACATTTGGGCAGTAGAGTCGGAAAGTCGAAAATTACAAAATGCTATTTTGACGCTATACAGTGACTATACCAAAATGCAGGATAATACTATCATTCGTCAGGTTGGAGATCAGTTATTTACCGAAGCACAACCGATGCGTCTGATAAAACCAACTGCCAAAATCCAGCAAGGGATAATTCGGCTGTATAAGAACTACTGTGCAGACCAACTCTGCGATCTCTGTCCTATTATTCAAAACAATGCTGTCATGTTAACAGAGAAATCTATTTGAAAAACAAGTAAATTTGGTATAATATCAGTAATATGTATACTTTATATGTTCGATTGCATCTTTGACATACTCCCCCCGCTAAAGCGTGGGGGATTCTTCGCTCTTATATTGGCAGTTTTGCTGCGAAATGGCGTTTCCTGCTTCCGTCTCTCGTGCCTCAGATTGAGGGCTTACTTGGACTCCACAAGCGTAACTTCCGGCATGCTCTGCCGTAGATTAGTGGCGAATGTAACAGGGAGTAGAGGTTGTCTACAAAAATAAGTGTTCCGCTACATTCTAATGTTTTTAGTGATTTCGCACCAGCATCACACAACTTGTCACAGTTGGGGACAGGACTCAATACAGGTTTGTATTGAGGTGACAATCCTGTCCAAAGATGCTGAATATATGATACTACATTTCACACGAAAAGTCAAAGAATATCGCGGTGTCTACATCCCCGTGCTAAAGCAACGGGTCTTGACACCGAAGATTGATAAAAAACTCTCATAATTTCAAACTAAGGAGAGAATCTTATGAAAACCTTGTGTATCATTACAATCATTCTGTTATGTTGTTCAGTTGCTATTGCAAAAGAGACCTTCTTTTCTGCACTTGAAAGCAAAGCGGAAGTCGAAAAAGAGGGTGGAATAGTTGATGGTGGGAGTTTCGCTCCCGGAAAATTTGGCAACGGTTTTGTCAGTGAAAATGCTGGCGATGTTATTCACTATCCCGTGGAAGATCGGTTTGTAAATCTTAAGGAAGGCACCGTTGAGTTATGGGTAACGATGGGCATGGATATTGCAACAGTTACCGGTGAACTTTTTCTGTTTATGACATATAAACGGGGAACAGATGCGGTCTTCCTGCAATTTGACAATGGTGGAAAAGCACGTATGCGTGTAAAAAGTGCTGGTAGTTGGGTCAATGCTGATAGTGGGGCACTAAACTGGAAAAAAGGCGAACATCACCACATGGCAGGCACATGGGGACCTGATGGCTTGAAACTATATCTTAATGGAGAACTTGCTGCAGAGAACGCATCTAACAAAGGTCCTACTGTGTTCGCAGAAACCTTTGAAATTAACAACGCCTCGCCTCCCGATCCCAGATTCCCAACGAATTGTGTTGTGGATGGACTAAGAATATCAGACCATCAAAAGGATGTTGACGAATTGGTCCTGGATGATCCAGCACCAGTTCAACCTCTTGGGAAATTAGCAACAACATGGGGACAACTGAAAAACGTGAAATAAAGTTATTGGGTGGGGTTCAAACTCCGCCCATTTGACTCAATCTGTAGAAAATATTTTGCACTTAACTTCACACAAGTCATATTGCTTAAACACACTTTTACTATCCATTTTTAAAGTAAAGTCTCTTTAACAGTGAACCATACAATTGTGTTCTTCGCGAAGTTGATGCATAGATTAGGGGACAAAACCTGTATTGACAATCTGATCTGAGGACAATAAATGTATAAAACAGAAAAACCGCTTTTCACAGCAGGCACCGAAGAGTATAACACATTTCGTATTCCAGCTCTCGCCGCATCCAATAACGGAACACTATTGGCGTTCTGCGAAGGTAGACGATTAGGCGGTGGAGATTCAGGCGACATAGACATTGTGCTAAAACGAAGTTTTGACAATGGAGAAACATGGCAACCGATGCAAGTTGCCGTATCCACTGGAAGCAATACGGATGGCAATCCTGCCCCCGTTATTGACCGTGATACAGGGACAATCTGGTTACTTTTTTGTAAAAACTTCGCTGATGGCGGAGAAGGAAAGATAATTGCGGGTGAAGCACCGCGTACTGTCTGGGTAACATCAAGCACAGATGACGGTGAAACTTGGGCAGAACCGAGGGAAATTACAGCTAACACTAAACTTGATACGTGGACGTGGTATGCAACAGGTCCGTGTCATGGCATTCAATTGGCAAGTGGTAGAATGGTGATTCCGTGTGATCATGTGCTTGGTCAAAGCCGTAATTACGCAGAAATGGGTTATTCACATCTGATTGTAAGTGACGACCACGGTGAGACATGGCGTATCGCTGGCAAAGCACAACCCGGCACAAACGAATCAACTGTAGTTGAGACAGTAAATGGTGACCTATATTTCAACTGTCGAAATTATGTCGCACCGAAACGACGTGCTTATGCATGGAGTTCTGATGGTGGAGATACGTTCACCGAATTTGGTTATGACGATGATCTGATAGAACCGATCTGTCAAGCAAGTCTGGTTCGTTACACGGATGCCAACACCCATGACAAAAACCGGGTGTTGTTCTCTAATCCTGCAAGTACTGGTCGCGAAAAACTAACGATACGCATCAGTTACGATGAGTGTCGTAACTGGAACGACGGTAAAATCTTACATGACGGTCCCGCTGCATATTCCGACCTCTGTATTGATTCAGACATGAATATATGTTGTCTCTATGAACGAGGGGAACGTGGTGCGTATGAGACGTTGTCATTCGCAAAGTTTGATTTAGCATGGTTAACGGATGGGGAGGATACACTGTGATTCCAGATTAACGGCAATTCATAGATAACAACGCTGATTTGGTTACATTGTTCTCCATTCGTTTAATAGGTTCCATTCAAGTTGGTATAAATAGACTACTTTCTGTTAGCGGATTGTCTTAGTCTTCTTCTTGTAGGAGGTTAACCGATGAACTTAAAACAACGAATCAACAGACATATAATTGGGTATACCAAAAATAAAAAAAGAAAAAAGTATTGGCTCCTCTATTTTCTTGTAACGTCTTTTGCTGTATGTGATGTTTTAATTATATTTGTCCTTTTCAAGATACTTCTACCCCATTTATTAGATACAACACCGTATCTACTTCCGGAACATGCTCAAGAGTACACACATATTTCTACTTTTTCATTAACAGGACCTCCAGTCAATACACTGGTATTTTCACCAGATGGTAAAACACTCGCGTATGGTTCGTATAAAGATATATTATTGTGGGACGCAGAAACTGGCAAACAGTTGCATACGTTGCACGAACATGATGGAACTATTGCGACGTTAGCATTTTCACCAGATGGCAAAACATTGGCATGCGGAAGCAAGTCTAAACAAAACCCGACTATTTTATATGACATTGATACTGGACAGATAAAATCCTATCTATCAGGTCCTACATCATGGATTGTATACTTAGATTATTCTCCTGATGGTAATACTATCGTTGGTGCAGATGAAAATGGATTAATATATGCATGGGATAGCAACACAGGGACCACATCTCAACCTATTCTTGGAACATTTGCGTTTGCCAGTAATACCAAATATAACTTTTATAGCACAGATTATATAAATGTCAGATGGAATTGGTTGGTCAATGATAAAAACAAGGGTCATACACCGCAGCACTTGAATTCAATTGTCAAATCTGATGCTATCTATGATATAGGAACAATTGCGATGATACCCGGTCCCAATTTACTGTCAATTTTCCTCTCATCACATTCCTATCCTATTGGTATGTTAGAATTTTCTCCAGATGGCAAGATACTTGCCAGTAGTAGTCGGAGTGATTATCAACCGTTCAATATTACCAGTGGAGAAATCCTTTTGTGGGATGCAGTAACAGGAATGCCGACGAACACCCTTAGGACTCCCGGATGGAAAGTCGATACACTTGCATTTTCACCAAACGGAAAATACCTCGCAAGTAATGGCAGTAAAAGATGGAGTGATAGCCAGAAGATACTTATCTGGGACTTGACTTCACACCAATTAACCTCAATGATTGATACAGACTCCCGTGGTGAAATTACATCCTTGGTTTTTGCATCTGATAACAAGACACTTGCAAGCGGTAATGAGTATGGTGCAGTACATTTATGGGATATAACAGGTCAAATTAGATAAAGTTTTTTCGAGACTTATAGTGAAATCCAAAAATATCTGCACACTTTTGGTCTGTAGGACTAAAACCGACCTATTGGACTGTGCCGTAGCAC
>VYFM01000457.1 GCA_009842375.1 Candidatus Poribacteria bacterium
CTTACGTGCGAGGGACAGCAACTGCCAGAAGCGACATTGATTTTATCGTTGAACTCGAAAGATTGACCCTTCGCGACTATATGGGTTTAGCTCTTTTTCTTGAAGAACTGTTTAAGAAGAACGTTGACTTGGTTACTGCTATCTCTATCAAACAACGTCTAAAGCCTTATATCGAAAAAGAGATAGAATATGTCACGAATCTATAGTTTATATCTCCAAGATATAGTTGCAGACACAAATTCAACGAATCCTTGAGGAGATAAGCGAATGATATTATACGCGAGGTGGTCGATCAAATTCTTGATGCCTTCAAAGCAAACTCAGAATATCAAAAGTGATAAAAGGATGTTGAGGACACTACTTTAGTTTTGATTATTCAGTCAAGTTAAAAAGGAGAATTAAATGATAAAAGTTGGAAAAATTAGTATGGCACATGTTCACGCAGGTGGATATGCAAGACAAATTCACGAAAACCCCGAAACTGAACTTGTCGCTGTTTGGGACGAAGAGGAATATGGTGGAAAGGCTGCAGCGGAACAATACGAAGTTCCTTTTTATACTGACCTTGATGAAATGTTAAGCCGTGATGATGTTGATGCCGTTGCTGTGGATGCGGTTACATCTGACCATCCGCGTGTGATGATCGCCGCTGCAGAGGCAGGTAAACATATCTTCACCGAAAAAGCACTTGCTATTACTGTCACAGAATGTGATCCTATTATTGAAGCAGTCGAAAAAGCAGGCGTGAAGTTCATGATTTCGCTTCCCTCACGTGCTAACTCTGAAATTCTGTTTGCAAAAAAAGCGATAGATGATGGACTTCTTGGAGACATCACATTCGGTAGGGGGCGTATTGCTCACTCCGCTGCACTTGATTCGTGGTTTAGTGGAACAAGTGCTTGGTTTGCAGACCCAGTACGCGCGGGCGGTGGTGCACTCTTTGACTTAGGATGTCACCGCGTGGATGTGATACGATGGTTAATGGGTGAACCGAAAAGTGCCATCGCAAAGATAAACAATTTCACAGGTAATTTCCCAATTGATGACAATAGCGTCTCTGTAGTGGAATTTGCTAACAAAGCACTCGGTGTAATTGATGTTGCATGGACGCACCGCTCCGGACCGAATATGCTTGAGATTTATGGCACGGAAGGTTCGTTTGCAGCAGGACACGGTGAGATGCATTTCCAAACACGCAAACTCTCTGATGAAGAGAAGGAAAAATACATTGCAGATGCCCCTGCAGCACCTCCGCCACCACTGCAGCAGTGGATCAATGCTATCCTCCGCGATGAACCGATGACTATCACTATCCAAGATGGACGTAACCTGACAGAACTGATGCAGGCGTTCTATATGTCCTCTGAACAGGGAAAGGCAATAGAGTTTCCACTCTAATTCTATAATATGTAATAGATGTGCGATCTCAAATCGCGTATAAGGAATACCATGCAAGACTATCAACCAATTTCTCTCACATCTTTGTGTAATGCCGGACCTAATATTATCGGTGAAAACGTTACAGTAAACACCGGTCAACAAACATTACACGGACTCCCCTTCAACATCTCAGAAGACGAAAATTGTTTTATAGGTTTCGGTGAAGGTGTCCATACCGAACCCATTCAAATCCCAATCAATTCTTCTCCAAAACGAATTATCATCGCACATCGACTACTTGAGTCACGTATCCACGAAGGCGAACTAATCGGAAAACTTATTGCCAACTATGTATTCCACTACTCAAATGGAGAGACTGCCAACGTGCCGATTCGTGAAAGGTTTGAGATCGGCAGCGTTCCGCAGGGATGGGGACAACAAACCTTCATCGCAATACCCGATACAAAAGAAAGTCTACATGCACGTCACCAAGGACCGTGGGGTGCTGCTGGAAACAGACAGACGGAAGCCCTGCAGTGTGTGCCACGCAATTATTACCTATATATATGGAAGAATCCGAATCCTGATAAAGAAATTGCATACATAGAAATTCAACCACAGGAACGACGTTTTATCATTGCTGCAGTCACACTCGGTTACCTTGACGAAAATCCAATCCCACGACACCCGAACCGCGAAGTTAAAATCACACTCCCGCAAGCAGAAGATGCCGAAAAACCTTTTGATATGGAAGTCAATGTTGACCGAGGCACTGCCACATATCCATATCCCTTACCAGAGAATCCATCCGATGAATTCATCAAAGACGATTTCAAGGGTTGGGGTGAATTCCAAAACAACAAGAGTAGTCCTGCATACACAGAGATATCCGCTACCCACTCCGCAACCGTCGAAATCACAAATCAAGGTGAAACACTTGGTGAAGTCAACTGGGGTGAAGTCCAAGAAAAGGGTAGCGTTCAACCCAACGACCGTGTCAAAGTTGAAATTATTGACACCGGCAGAAACTGGGTGCATACCACTGTTATTGACGAGGACACAAATAAACCTGTCCCATGTCGTATTCACTTCCGTTCACCCCATGGTGTGCCTTACGCACCACATGGACATCATGCACATGTCAACTCAAATATGGGAACATGGCACATTGATATTGGTGGAGATGTTCGGCTTGGTCAGATTAGCTACGCCTATATTGACGGAACATGTCAAGGATGGTTACCTCGCGGTGATGTTATCGTTGATGTTGCTCGCGGATTTGAATACACACCATTGCGAACCACTGTCAACATAAAACCGGGGCAACGTGAATTGACGTTACAAATAAAACGTTGGTGTAATATGAACGCTGAACGCTATTTCAGTGGTGACACACACGTTCACTTCCTATCAACTCAAGGGGCACATACCGAAGCACAAGGAGAAGACCTTGGTGTTGTAAATCTTCTACTATCACAATGGGGACATCTGTTTACGAATACAGAGGAATTCATCGGAAGACCCACAGTTTCGGCAGATGGAAAGAGTATCGTCTATGCAACCCAAGAGAATCGTCAGCATGTGCTCGGACACCTGACATTACTCGGATTAAAGGAACAGGTGTCTCCTTGGTGTTCCGATGGACCTGGAGAGGCTGAACTCGGTGGTAACTTGGAGGTAACACTTTCACATTGGGCAGATGCATGTCATGCACAAGGTGGCACTGTTGTCCTTCCGCACATCCCTAATCCGAATTGTGAACCTGCAACTTTAATCGCAACGGAACGCATTGACGCTGTTGAATATCTAACCAATGCAATGTATGGACACATAGAATATTACCGTTATCTCAACTGTGGATATAAATTACCACTTGTCGGTGGCACGGATAAGATGACAGCAGATGTACCAGTAGGCGTTTATCGCACGTATGTTCACATCCCTAATAACGAGGAATTTAACTATGACAATTGGTGCAAATATATGAGTGCAGGTAATACATTCCTAAGTGGTGGTCCGATTATTAGGCTAACAGTTGATGGACAACCAATTGGTAGTACAATTAATCTCCCCGGTAACGGAGGTACAGTTGAAGTTGAAGCATCCGCTGATTCTATCTTTCCCATTCATACGCTGCAGATTGTTCAGGCAGGGGAAGTTGTTGCATCAACAGAGGAAAACAACGGTTCACACAAATTAAGTCTCAAAGCAAATTTAAAAGTAGATAAACATTCTTGGATAGCTGCACGGTGCGGTGGTCCAAACTATGCACAAGCCATTCCCCACCATGATGGATGGAGACGCGGTATCATTGCCCACACTTCGCCAATATACATCGCTGTCGGCGGTGAATGGTGGATGTTTGATCCAGAAACGGCAAACTACATGCTAACATTGATTGAAGGTGGATTGTCCTATATACAACAATCCTCCCGCCATTATGAACCTGGTACCACAACACACCATCATGGCGAAGATGACCATATAGAATACCTGTCTCGTCCATTCCAAGAAGCACGAGAAGCAATTCACAAACGAATGCATCAATTGGGCATTCCACATTAAAGTAACCTAAGTTGCTACTTATGTAGCACAAACTTTTAGTTTGTGCATCTTAGGACGCAAACTAAAAGTTTACGCTACAATATACCAAAAAAAATGAAAATTTCTTAATTTAAAATAGCAGCTATTGGTTACAACCTTGTAGATAGCAACTTGAGTTTAAAGTAGTAGGTACACTCCGTGTGCAAGTAAACAAAAAAGGAGAAAATATGCCAAAAGAATTAGTAGCAGTTGCACCCCGTCAACCTGTATTGAGGGAATATGAAGACGGACCTGTTCCAAATGATAGTGTCCGAGTCCAAGTCGAGTTCGGTGCTCCCAAACGCGGCACAGAAATGACTATGTATTACGGTCTACGAGGTGCAGGATTTCCACAAGGACTTGGAAATATGTGTGTAGGAAAAATTATTGAAATCGGTGAAAATGTTGATAACTGCGAAATCGGTGAACGTGTTGCTGGACACGGACACCTTAAGGAAACACATACATGGAAAGCAGGTGGTGTGCATAAGATGACAGACAAAATGACATGGAAAGATGCAGTCTGTTATGACCCCGCACACTTTGCATTATCCGCAATCCGTGATGGACAAGTCCGTGTAGGTGATCGTGTTGCTGTTTTCGGACTCGGGGCAATTGGTTTAGTAACACAACAGTATGCGAAGGCTGCTGGAGCGGAATTCATCGCTTGTGTCGACCCTATCGAAAGACGACGCACAGTCGCTGAAAAAACTGGTGCTGATCTTGTCTTAGATCCTACAGTCTGCAATGTTGACGAAGTGCTAAAAGAAGCAACGGGAGGATTAGGTCTTGATGTTGCTATCGAAACAAGTGCAAACTACAAGGCACTTGACGATGCAATTCGTAGTGTCGCTTATGAAGGAACGGTCGTTGTTGCAGGATGGGCAAAAGAGTGTACAGGTGGACTTGATCTCGGTGCAGTCGCACATTTCAACATTCCAAATCTAATCTTTGCTCGGGCAAATAGTGACCCTAACAGAGACCACCCACGTTGGAACTTCGGACGCATCAGAACTTCCTGCTGGAAATGGCTTTCTGAGGGCAGATTTGACTGTGAAGACATCGTTGATCCTGTTGTTCCATTTGAAGATTCAGTAGAAGCCTATATAGAAATGGACAACCATCCTGAAAGAAGTGTGAAATTGGGAGTTTCATTTGGTTAGGTTTGCAGAAACGACCTGTTTACAAGTGTGTTACTGGTATGCAATCAAAAATATACCTAATACCATGATTACAGCAGCAATTAATCTGCGTTTTATATATGCTTCCTTTAAGGCGTACCCACCAAACAGGACGACGAAAATGACAGAACACTGACGAACCGCTGTTACGTAACTGACCTTTTCTGTCATTAAGACTGAGAGTATGAGTGAATACGATACCATCGTAAGTACAACAACAGCGAGTATCCGCTTCCATTCCTTTCGTCCAATCTGAACAATCTGCTGATGTGAAAAGCGGATGAGACAAGACACACAGTATAGCACTTGTGAGATACTGTTTTCCATTAAATAGTAAGTCGCTGCGCGCCATAAATTGGCATCCGTGGAATGTTGATGAAATTCAGACATCCCTTGTTTATCAATCAGTGAGTATCCGATGACACTTGCCAAGGTCGCATACGCCCACAGTGCATCAGGTGCACGTAGGAATCGAAGGAACGCTTTAAATTGTATATGTTCCTCACGTTGTTGATAGAGTAGTATGGAAACCATTACACAAAAGATACCTATTAAACCTTGCGTTGAAATTCGTTCATTTAAAAAAAGAAAGGCAAAAATAGGTAGGAAGGCAGGTGCAGCGCGTGTAATTGGATAAACAAACGATATCTCACCAACTGTATATGAGTGTGCCAAAAACAAACGGTATAACAGATGAACCAGTGCCGAAACAGCAATATACACCCATACAGGTTTTGGGATCACCGGTTGTTTGATACCAAAGGTGACAAACGCTATACATACGGTATAAAATCCACACCAAAAAAAGAAAATTCGAGTATCTCTACTGGATTTACCGTAGAAATTCCATAAAGCATGACAGAATGCTGACAGCAGAATTAAAACTATTGATGTAAACGCCATTTTACCTCATTATATGCAAACAACAATATGCGTCGGTTTTCCTAACACCACAAGTGATAATTATGTTCAAGAAATTGAAAAAACACAAGGTATTTATTCTATTGTGTCTTGTTTTTGGTGTACTTGCT
>VYFM01000300.1 GCA_009842375.1 Candidatus Poribacteria bacterium
GAATAGAACCAATGACTGCACCGAATATTCCGAATTGTATGCTAATTATTTTGTCTAATTTCATATCAGAACCTCCCATAATCCTTGAGGGTTCTGCTAAGCGCGAGGATAAATTAATTCCCTGGACAACTCGAACGAACGTTAACAGGATGCATAAAACCGCAATACAACTACAGATTAACACAAGATTTTTTGCTTTCCAAGGTGTATCTTGCTTCATCATATAAATACTAATGCCTATAATCGCTGCAGATGCAAAGAAAGCAAGGGTAAGAAAGTTTATGCTCCCTATTGCGAACGTAAATCCTGAAATTGTAATAGATTCATGACCTAAAGACGACATATCAATTTTTAACCATGGTAAAAAGAAAAAGATCAAAGCGATTCCTCCACCGACTATTGGGAGTATAAGCGGATTCTGTTTCATGGTGGGCTCCTCAATGGTTTCATGTCCAAAATGTTGAATTGTAAGTAGGTTATTAGACTGTCTATTCTAAAATTGTGAGTATTAGTAATAGTCGGGAATCGGAGTTCCCTCCTACAAAGATGGAATATCTTCTGTGAGAGCGATCTCCGAATCGCGACCTATACACGCAATCTTAGAGTAGACAGACCATTACTATAACCCACCTACCATCAAATTAGTGTCCTAACGCGCGCCACACGCCTGCAAACATGCCTGCATGTGTCCACGCGACTCAGCAGCGATTGTGCAGCATTGCTCCATACTATATTCTTTTGCCCCAATCACTTCAAGGTTAAGTGGACCTGTATAACCGTTTTCATGTAGTACACGGATGTATCCGACGAGGTCAATATCCCCTCGTCCGTTTGCCTGTAGTTCAGGGGCACCAGGACCGCTTTGTGTTCCCTTACAATCACGGATATGTACGTGTTTCACGCGCGAGACAACAGCTGCTATTGCTTCCACAGGATCTTCTCCTGCACGGTGAATGTGTGACGGATCCATGTCAATACCGAATGCAGGAGATGTAATTTCTTCCATCACACGGAGAGTTGTCGGTGTGTTGTAGATACTTGCACCAACGTGTGCCTTGACACAGAGGGTAACCCCGTAGTGTTCCGCTCGTTCAGACAGACTTCCCAAAGAATCGATAACCGAACCCCATGCAGATTCATCATCAGATGAACCGCCAGGACCGCAGTTCACAATCGGGATACCGATCTCAACAGCGGCTTGAAATGCCAATTCCATTCTCTCTGGATCACGTGAAGGTTGTTCCATCGCTAACAACTCAAGATCATATTCTTTTGAAAAGCGTTTGATGTCATCAGCAAGTTCCTGCCAATTTGCAAGGACAAGGTGCTGGCTCATGCCATCAATAGCAGAAAGTTCAATGCCATCGTAGCCAGCCATGGCAATATGTTTGAAGGCGGTTTCCATATCGTAACCGCCAAATAAAACTGAATTTGCTCCTAATTTCAAATGTGATTTCTCCTTCTATATTGTCATTTAGACCTTACACACGTAGGTCGGAGTGAGTGTAACGAAGTCCGACATTGGAAACCCACTGAAATCTTATGTGTCGGAGGTCGCTTTGCTCGCTCCGACCTACGGAATATAATGCAGTCAGACCGATTTATAAAATATATGTGTTCCCTTACAGACCACTCAGTGAGGGCAGAGGGTGAGGACGCACCAAAATTCCTCCCTGTTCGTAAGATTCCATTGCAGCCCATGTATATTCAAGCGCAGCGAGTGCGTCTCTACCAGAGGCGCGTATCTTCTCCTTCGGCACACCGTTCGTAATGTCTTCTAAAAACGCATGTATCCTTAACGGGAAGGTCTGTCCAAAGTCTGTGATACCCGATTCTGTTACAACCGTGTCTCCGCCTTCAGGTGCACCGGGTGAGGGCCAAAAAGTGACCTTTTCAATACAGTTTTCAATGCAGAATGTGCCGCGTGTGCCAGCAAGTTCCACGCTCCACCAACCACCGAGTCCGAAGGTCGCATCTCCTCGCTGACTAAGTAGATAACCGATACAACCGTTTTCAAACCGTAAGTGAATACTGTTGATAGATACCATCAGGTCACCTTCACGACGACGAAAATGAGGACGTTCCATAAATGCTTGCACATGTGTCACGTCACCACAGAAATGACGCATTACACTGAACGGATGTGACAGAAACGCTTTCACGTGAAAATAAGGAAAGCCGTCAGAACGCGGTGCATTAGAGTAACTATAGTTGAATTCCCCACCAGCAAACCCCATCTTATGTAGGATGTAGACCATTTCTCCGATCTGTCCATTGTCAATATATTCTTTTGCTTGTTCAGCAGGGGGTGTGAAGTAATGGTTGAGATTGCAGGCAAGGTAGAGATCCTCTTCTGTAGCCTTTGCTACCATTTCGCGTGCCTGTCCAATATCATTGGAGATCGGCTTTTCGACGAGAACGTGCTTACCTTTATCAAGTGCTTCCATTGTCGGTTCATAGTGCCAACTACCGTTCTCATTTCCACCCGTTGTGACATCAACAATGTCCAAATCGGGTTCTCCATCAATCATATCGGCTAAGGTATAGTATGCCTTCACACCGAATTTTTCTGCTGCGCTATCCGCACGGTCTTTCACTATATCGCATACCGCAACAAGTTCTGCTAAATCATCATTTGCGTGGCAATTCGCATGATTATTTCCTATACCACTCATGCCGACTACGCCAACTTTTAATGCCATTTTTTATTTTCCTTTCAATAGGTGAATATACAATAAATATAACTCCATTCTATATCGTTAAAGGTGCTTTTGTCAACCAATATATTAATTGCTATAGAAGTATTGTAGGTCGGAGTGAGCAAAGCGAAGTCCGACATGGGAAACTCACTGAAAGCATACGTGTCGGAGGTCGCTTTGCTCGCTCCAACCTACAGGTTATATTTATAGTTAAGGGGTTTAATGGAAGGTAAAAAATAGGTCATTGATGAACGCTATATATCAGCATCTTTGGCAAAATCACTAAGTACTGTGGGGGTAGCAGTATCGAAACCGACGAAGTCCATCATACCAGTATCCTTCGGGTCCGCAATGGAAAATTTGTTCGCAACCATACCGACAACAGCGCACTTCGCGGCTCTTCCCGACTCTTGCCGATACATATCAAGCGCGGTTTTCGGATGAATATCACTATACCACGTTTCGTTATCTGTATAGATGATGAATATATCCACATCAAGCTTATTCTCTATCGCATAAAGCATGGGTAACGCGCAATCAGTACGACGCATCGGTAAGCCAGAAACCTTTTCAATAGCACTCGTCAAATTATCCTCAGCAGCAATAGGCAGATTAACAAACTTATCTGAAAAGCCAAAAATGCCGTAATTCGGTTCCGTCCGAGCAGTCACCAGTGCCATCGCAGCGGAAGCGTTACGCGGTGTCAGTCCATTACACCCCGCAACAACCCCCCGCCCCATTGAACCGGAGACATCAAGAGCCAAAAGCGTATTTTTCTCACTCGGTTCAATGTTTTCAAATGCCATGTAAAACGCAGCATCCAAAGCATCAACAATCTGCGGGACAGGCTCCCAAGTCAAACTACCTCTGACACCCTTGCCAGACCGATAAGTTATCAATGCCATCAGAATCTGAATAGGATGGATAAGTGAACGTCGTATTATATCAGCAGTGAGTCTTTCCAGCACAGTCTGTACCTCCGATGCAAACGGCTTCAACAACCCAACTTGCGTCATCTTTCCGAGGTTTCGCACCGTTGCCATCACAGGCATATTTTCTAATAACGCTGCCCAAACATCAGTTTCATTCTTCCACGCATTTGGTACCATCTCATGCGTAAATTCATGCGTTTCAATGAGTTTGATCACATCTGCGCGCTTTGTCGTGTGTTTCAGTTCTTCATATCCTGAAAGCAAGGCAGGCAAAGCATCTGTAGCATCGTAAGTCGTAGAAATCTGTGTGCCATCTATTGTCCCACGTTGGACAACCCGCTTGTCTGTATCAAGTCCTTTCATCCATCGATAGATACCGCGATTCTCTCCGTAGTGGCACTTTGCAAGAACATCAGCATGCCGCCAGCCATTCCGCGACTGATACTTCAACACTTGATATGTCAACGCGGCATCATCCTTCGTTCTATACCACTCGCCAATCAATCGACGGACCGACCTTCCCCAACCACGCATACCATCCAGAAACGCGACGAAATTGAACAGGTGTGTTCCGATACGCGCAACATCACAGAACACCTCATTCACCTTCTGCTTGGTAGCAGTGTTCCCATGTGTGAAGGCAAGTGCCAAGGCGTATAAAGCAGGATCGTTTTTCGGTGCACGTCCGGATACAGAAATCTCACGAATCCGTTCAACTACTTTTACACCATCCTCTGCAATGCATTTCTTGACAGAATCCACATTTTCCTTCGTCAAATCCTGCTCTTGTGCATAATACGAACCACCTTCGGTGCCTAATATTAGAAATCTATCTAAGTTAGTCCAGATAGAAACAGGATATGCGTATCCACCAGCAGAATTTTCTATCTGCTGTTCGTCCAACGGTTGCTGCTGATTGGGGTGTAATGGGGAATATTTCCGCAAATAACTCATGATGACACCTAATTTGAAAAGTGGTGGGTAAGGTGCGTATTGCGTGTTTTTCAAAGATAACACAATACTTCTGCCCACACAAAAAGCACTCCGGATAAGGAACAGAGTCCGTTTTGATATGCTCCACCACTGAGCTATAGCAAGTTTATGCTCAGCACAAACCTACCAGCAGGAATCGAACCTGCGACCACATCATTATGATAACAAACTCAATCGACCCGGAGCCGCGTTGAATTATATCTATATCATAGAAGCGGACAAGGTTTGTATTACATAGGCGCATTTTACTGCGACACTAACGTTGTAGGTAAAGTAATACTTCGGCCCGCTAAGATAACTCTGGATAAAAATCGGAATACATCGCTCTACCACTGAGCTACAGCAGGTTTCGCATTACACTATTACTGCTGGCAGGAGTCGAACCTGCGACCCGATAACGCATTCACCCGACCCAGAGTGACACTAATTATACTATATCTAATTGGATGTTGTCCATTTTTTGTTAGGATTAGGATGTGTAAAGATTTTGTCGTTCAGACAAACAGCGATTATTTTGTTCACTTATCTTTTAAATAACCCCATGTAGTCGTAAATTTACCTTCAGGTTCAATGCTTAACGGTTGTGCGATTTTGATAAAATCTTCCTTGTCAAAAGCAGAATTGTAGACAAGAACTTCATCAAGAATACCATCAAAATACCCAACATTACTCAAATCTTCAACACCATCGTGATAGATCGTCTTCTGCGTGACGTAGCCGATTGAGGTGTTATTGGTATGTGCATAAAGTTGTC
Source organism: Candidatus Poribacteria bacterium (assembly GCA_009842375.1). GTDB lineage: Bacteria > Poribacteria > WGA-4E > WGA-4E > WGA-3G > MSPOR6. Next base: position 5,379 of record VYFM01000300.1, read on the forward strand.
CACCCGATTCTTTACCGACAAGCTTACCATCTAACCACATTTCCAATTTATCATTTTCCACAGCATCAGCACCTTCTCGAATGACAACAGCGACATGGTACCAACGATTTGATTTTATACTCTCAGACATCCACGCGCCTTCCCAATTGTACTGGGCACGATTCCAACCACCAACATAGACTTCACCCTTGTAGACATAGAGACACAAGCCTCGTGTGGCACCACCTTCTTGAAAAATCATCTGCTTCTGATTTAACGAAATGTCATGACATTTAAAGAAGGCTGCGACTGTTCGATCAGGGTAAGGACCCCCTGTATTTATAAGTGGTGTATCAGGAAGATTAATACCATCACTTTCCCCATTAAACTGAAACGCCTTGCCAACTATTCCTTCAACTGATTTTGGATCTCCAACAAAAGTGCCATTAATTCCATTTTTTGATGTGTCATTTGCACTTCCATCATCAAATGTCCAGTTTCCAGCCACAGTTGCTTCATCCCGTGCTGCGTCTATGCGTAATACAGGTAATAATAACAAAATGCAAAAGAATATCTGGACACAAATAATGTTGTTTTTCTGCAAGATTATTGTCTGTATCATCTTTATATCTCCTATTGAGTTTCACTCAAACGTTAAAACGTACACCTCAAAAGCATATACCATAAGCTTGATGTTACATTATGACAGATTAAAGGATATTAATCAAAACTTTACATACCCTTCAGAGTCATTCAATTGCTGCATAGTAATCTTGTAGGAGCGACATCAAGTCCTGACTTGTACTCCGG
>VYFM01000702.1 GCA_009842375.1 Candidatus Poribacteria bacterium
TTGTGTGATTTGGAACAATATGTTTCATGTATGTTTGGGGTAGTTTTCAGTTTTTGGTTTTTTGTGGACAGAATCGTTTGTTGTCTGAATCGCGGAAGGCACGGAGAACGCAGAAGACGCTGAAGGGGTTTTTGGTGAGGTGATGTTTCTTTGTAGTGTCCGTAGCACTACGGCACAAACTGGCAAGTTTGTGCTACGAAGAGGAACGCTGTTTTTCAGAAACGCAGAAGGGACGGAGGACGCGAGATTGTCTGAATCACAGAAGGAAGAGGTCTTTTCTGTCTTCTATGGTTTATGTGATTCAGATAGAAAGTATTCGGGATTAGAAACCCTCCCACAAGATTACTCCGCGACAATTGATGCCTCCGCTGTAGTTTGGGGTGTGTAAAGTTTCTGGCACAAGGTTACCTCACACTCAGACATATCGTAGGGGCGAGGTCTCCTCACCCTCGTGTGAATATATCCTATCCCTCGGTATTGGCTGGATGGGGATGTGGTAAGGTGTGGTAATCGGGCGGGGAGACCCCGTCCCTACGCAACAGTGTCAAAAACTTTACACATCCTGTGCCTATGATAATTAATAACACTTGATTTGGAAAAACTGCTATAATGGTATAGTTGATACTATATAGAAAGGATTTAAATATGAGCAAAGAAGAAGAAAAAAAATCTGAAGAGAATAAGTCCGAGGATAAAGAAAAGTCAATTCCTGAGGATAATCTCTCTGTTACACATCATAGTGTAACGATTGAAGGTAAAGAGCTTAAGTATACTGCTACAGCAGGCACACTCGTTTTGAAGGCAGAAGACGAGAAAGAGGGTGAAAAACCCAAAGCTTCTATTTTCTTCGTCGCATATACTCTTGATGATGTTGATGATGCGTCTCAACGTCCAATTACCTTTTCCTTCAACGGTGGTCCAGGTTCCTCATCGGTGTGGCTACATTTAGGGGTATTAGGACCACGTCGTGTTAAACCAGATGATGAAGGCAACCCTCCGCAGCCACCTTATGAATTAACAAATAATGAGTTTTCTATTCTTGATAAGACTGATCTGGTATTTATTGATCCTGTAAGCACTGGATTTAGTAGAGCAGTACCAGGGGAAGAAGCAAAGCAATTCCATGGATTTCAGAAGGATATTGAATCTGTGGGTAATTTTATTTTGCTGTATTTGGGACGTTATAAGCGATGGCGTTCACCTAAATTCCTTATTGGCGAAAGTTATGGTACAACACGTGCATGTGGTTTGTCTGGTTATCTTCAAGATCGAAATGGGACATATCTCAACGGTATTATGCTGGTCTCTGTAGTGCTAAATTTTCAGACAATAAGGTTTGCTGTTGGTAATGATTTACCTTACATACTCTTTCTTCCGACATATACTGCAACTGCTTTCTGGCATAACAAACTGAGTGAATTGGAAACTACAAGAGAGGGTAGTTTTGAAAAGATTTTAGATGAAGCGAGAGAATTTGCTTTGGGTGATTATTCTGTTGCGTTGATGCAGGGATCAAGTCTATCTGACCGAAAAAGGCAAGCAATTGTTAAGAAATTGGCGACGTACACTGGACTAACACCCGACTATATCGAAAAAACCGATATACGAATAAAAATCAACCGCTTCTGCAAGGAACTATTACGAGAGGATGGACAAACGGTTGGACGTTTTGACAGCCGTTTCAAAGGTATTGACCGAGATTCAGCGGGTGAGAATTACGAATATGATCCGAGTTCCGCGGTTATTCAGGGTGCTTATACTGCAACGTTGAATGATTATGTTCGTGGTGACCTTGAGTTTGAGAGCGATCTTCCTTATGAGATTTTAAGTGGTCGTGTGCATCCGTGGGATTATGGTAGTCATCAGAACGAGTATGTGAACGTCGCTGATACGCTTCGTAAAGCAATGACGACTAATCCTTCATTGAAAGTTTATGTTGCAAATGGTTACTTTGATTTGGCAACACCTTTCTTAGCGACAGAATACACGTTTACACATCTCGGTTTGGACAAATCTCTACAAGACAACATCAGCATGTCTTACTACCGAGCAGGACACATGATGTATATTGATATGGATGAGTTGAAAAAAATGAAGTCGGATATGGATGCGTACCTTGATGACGTACTTTCCGATATTTAGATCGGACATTCCATATAGTCAATCAAAATGTTGTTATGAGTTACCAAAGAGACTTTGAAGAAAGACTTAATGTTGCTGTGGTAGGGGTCGGTTCGCATGGTTATCGAAATGTCCTACCGACCTTGACATTTCTCCCAATTCGTTTGAAGGCGTTTTGCGATGTTAACATTGAGCGTGCAAAAATAACTGCTGAACAGTATGGTGTGCAATCATGCTATGAGAATATGGCAGATATGTTTCGGAATGAGGAATTGGATGCGATATTCCTCTGTGTGCCGCCAAGGTTGCACCCGGAGCTGACATGTGAAGCGTTAGATGCTGGTGTGCATGTGTGGTTAGAAAAACCGCCAGGTATGTTTGCAAGCGAAGTTGAGGAGATGATTCGTCATCGCAATGACCGTGTAGTGGTTGTGGGATTCAAAAAGGCATTTATGCCTGCTACACAGAAAATCGTTGAGATATTTGGTACGGAGGAATATGGTCCTTTACGGACGCTATTGGGTGTTTATCCGATGACGATTCCGAGTGATGGTGATCGCATTCTGCGTGAAAGCGAACATACGAACTGGCTTCAAAATGGTGTTCATCCGCTTTCACTTTTGTTAGCAGTCGGTGGAAAGGTTTCGGCTGTTACCGTTCACCGTGGTAAACGAGGTGGTGGTGTGTGCGTATTAGAATTCGCGAGTGGTGCCCTCGGTAATTTTCATCTGGCAGATGGTGCGAGACATGGACAACCTTCTGAACTCTATCAGTTTTTCGGAGATGGATGTCACGCTGAAATTCGTAATGGAACGCAGGTTTTGTTGCAACGCGGCATTCAGTTTGATTATAGAGGCAGCTCAAGTTTTGCTCCGGAGGGTTTTGATGGTGGTGGCATCGTGTGGGAACCGCAAAATAGTCTTGGCACGCTTGAAAACAAAGGGCTTTTCATTCAAGGATTTTATCAAGAGATGCGACATTTCTGTGATTGTATTTTGGAGGGAAAACCTGCTGAGAAAGGCTCGCTTGAGTTTGCTTTAGAGGTTATGAAAGTGTATGAGGCTGGACTTCGTTCTGAGGGTGATAGGGTGGAATTTTGTGATGAACCGATGAGGAAATGATGCTAACCAAATTAATTTGTCGTAATTTCAAAAGGTTTGGTGAGATTGAAGTAGAATTAGGGAATCCTGTCGTATTTATCGGTCCAAATAATTCTGGTAAAACAACTGCATTACAAGCACTTGCTTTGTGGGATGTAGGTCTAAAACGTTGGAGTGAGAATCGCAAGCAAAATTCTGATTCGGCGACGCAAACTGGTGTAGTTATAAACCGTCTACACCTCATTTCTGTTCCTATACCACAAGCCCGTTTGTTATGGCGTAATCTGCGAGTCCGTGATTCACAGAAAAACATACGTATAGATATATGCGTTGAAGGTATTACAAACGGTAAGGAATGGAAGTGCGGCTTAGAATTCGATTATGCTAACCAAGAGTCATTCTACTGCCGTCCTATAAGAACATCTGAAGATAATGGTAAGGTCATCTCAAGAATGAGCATTCCTGAGGAAGCGGGATATCTATCTGTAGCATATCTTCCTTCAATGTCTGGTCTTGTTTCCAACGAGATTCGTTTAGAACAAGGCACGATAGGTGTGCGTATCGGTGAGGGGCGTACTGCAGAGGTTCTGCGTAACCTTTGCTACCAAGTTTCACAGGATTCTGATAAATGGGAAAAACTTTGTGAACAAATCAAAATTTTGTTCGGTGTGCAGCTTGATTACCCAAATTACATTGCAGAACGTGGTGAAATAACGATGACCTATCGTGATGAGTCGGGTGTTACTCTTGATCTATCATCATCTGGACGCGGATTACAACAGATATTGTTACTACTTACTTATATAGCCGTTCATCCTGGTTCTGTCCTATTGCTTGATGAACCTGATGCACATCTTGAGATATTACGGCAACGACAAATATACCAGACGCTTTCAGAATTAGCACATGAATATGGAAGTCAGATTGTGGTAGCCAGTCGTTCCGAAATAATTCTCAATGAAGCAGCAAAACGAGACGTTGTTATTGCTTTTCTGGGAAAACCACATCGGATAGACGACCGAGGCAATCAATTATTGAAATCGCTTGGAATGATTGGTGCTGAGCAGTATATTCAAGCAGAGCAGTTAGGATGGGTTCTCTATCTTGAAGGTGCTACAAACCTTTCAATATTGCAAGCCTTATCACAAAAACTTAACCATCCTGTCAAAACTGCATTAGAATCACCCTTTGTACATTATGTCGGTAATCTACCCTGTGAAGCACGTAAGCATTTTTACGGTATACGTGAAGCAAAACCAGATTTAGTTGGCTTCAGTCTATTTGATCGTATTGACGGTAAACTACGTGTGCGTCCTGAGTTAACAGAGTATTCTTGGCAATGTCGTGAGATTGAAAATTATATTGTTCCCAACAAACAGGTGCTGATCAATTGGGTTCTCAATATAGTTGAGGAACAGGTAGAGGGAAATTTGTCTACAGATGAATGTATTTCTATAATGGAAGATAGGATAACTGAAATAGAAAATGCGCGAGAAACGCTTGGACAAGAATCACCTTGGTCGGCAGACACGAAGGTAAGTACTGATTTTCTGGATCCTCTGTTTGCATCATTTTTCGAGCACATCAAGTTACCTAACCTGATACAAAAAACGAATTACCATACACTCGTTAAATATGTGTCTAATGATCAAATTGACCCTGAAGTAACTGATGTGCTGGATGCCATTTTAGAAGTTGCAAACAGAGCAAAGCCATTGAGTAAGTTGTAGATTGGAGAAATCGTGGAATATAGACGACTTGGCAAGAGTGGATTAAAGGTGTCAGAAATCTGCTTAGGGACAATGACATTTGGACATGGAGCAGATGAAACAGGATCAGAACGGATGGTGCATCTTGCATGGGATGCAGGTGTGAACTTCTTTGATACCGCTAATTCTTATGGAGATGGAGAGTCCGAATTAATTCTCGGTAAAGCACTTAAAGGTAGGCGACGTGATGCGATTGTAGCAACAAAGTTTTTCAATCCGATGGGTAAAGGTCCAAACGATTCTGGAATGTCTCGCGTTCACATCATGCAAGCAATTGACGATAGTCTTAAACGATTACAGATGGATTACGTGGATATCTACTATATCCATCACGTTGATACACAAACACCATTGGAAGAGATGTTACGTGCATTAGATGACCTTGTTCATCAGGGAAAGGTACGTTACACCGCGTGTAGCAACTATCAAGCATGGCGTTTATCTGAGGCATTGTGGCTTAGTGAAGCGTATAACTTAGCACAATTTGTGTGTTATCAACCGTTATATAACCTCGTTGTGCGGGACATAGAACAGGAATTGGTGCCGTTATGCGAACACAAAGGTTTAGGAATTGTTGTGTGGAGTCCATTAGCTGGTGGGTTTCTCTCTGGTAAATACAAACCCGGAGAACGCATGCAGACAGGAACTCGGTCGGAGGAAGGTTGGGCATTCCCACAACGGTATTTTGCTGATAACGCTGATAAGACATTAAATGCTTTACTTGATGTATCAACGGCTTTAGGACGTAGTCCTGCACAGGTTGCTCTTCGGTGGGTGCTTGACCAACCAAAGATAACTTCCGTAATTATTGGTGCACGACACACTACACATTTGAAGGATAATCTTGGTGCTGCAGGATGGAGATTAGAAGGAGAAGCACTTCAGAGATTAGACAAGGTCTCATATCTCTCAGACCGATATCCTGAAGCAATGGAAAAGAATATGCATGAACGTAGGGACAACGCTGTGGACATGACTTAAAAAGGTGTTAGTTTTAAACTATTTGACAGCAATTTACATTTTACCAAACTACAGGTCAAAACTGAACAAAAAGCGAACTTTTCTCTATATGAAATGACTATTTGTACAGTTTATCTCATAAATCGTTTTCCTGATCTTTTGCGGAAAATCATATCTTCATCGTAGG
>VYFM01000097.1 GCA_009842375.1 Candidatus Poribacteria bacterium
GAAATATATAAGGAATGTTCCGTGATATGGCAATGTTCCTTAATCGTTGGTGTGTTGGTGAATCAAGGTCTGTGTCTGGTATTCCAATGAGTTGTTTCACCTTAAAGTTCTGCATAACATAAGCGAGTCCGCCGCCGTGGTCAAGATCCGGATGTGAAAGGACCACTAAATCAAGTTCCCGTATCCCACTTGCAAGTAGATAAGGTTCAATTATCCGTTCACCTACATCATAGCTTATCTGTCTCTGTTTCTTTTCATCAAAATATGTTTGTTGGATTCCACCGTCTATCAACATGGTTTTCCTATCTGGAAATTTGATGATGGCTGCATCCCCTTGCCCCACATCAAACGTAATCATCTCCAAAAGGCGACCCTTTTCATGGAATGCACAGTCCCACACTGATACTGTCAGGACTGATAGCACGATAAGACTTGCAATTCTCCATTGATTTAAAAAATATCTCCAATGAGTGATGCATAAACAGACTGAAATGTAAACGAGTATGAGACCGAATGTTGGCGGTGCCACCTTTATCACACTCCATTTCTGTCCAAATAAACCTATGAGTTCTAAAAAAACATAGAAAATCGCATGATTGATAAGAACAAGGATTTTGGCAAGTGGTATCCAGATAAAACCAACACAGACAGAACCATTCCTATACCAACAATTAATGATACAAGTCCAACAGCAAACGGTCCGACTATTATACCAAGTGGATATGCTCTGTAGAAATGATATGCGATGAGTGGGGTGGTGCCTATTTGTGCAGCAAACGTCACCAGATAGGACAACACCAACCATTTTATTGCTATGTTCTTATATCTTTGTAGTGTACTCACATTAGTAGATTCAGTGTCATTCCACAACTTCTGTAAAGGTTTTTCCATTTTCGGCACAAAAAATACAATGGATGTTACTGCAACAAACGACAATTGAAAACCGACATCCCCTAATTGCGTTGGGTTCAATAGCAACAATGTTAAAGCTGCGATTGCAAGAAGGTTGTATATATCGGCATCACGATCTATAATCGTTGCAATTAGGTACAAGATTACCATAAGTGATGCTCGGAAAACAGATGGACGAAAACCAACTAAACATGCATAAATCAGAACTGCTATTATTGTCAGGAGAGAAACTACTTTTTTGGGTATACGACGGAATGCAGACAAGGCAAGGTAACAAAAAAACGCGATTAGCCCTACGTGCAGACCTGACACTGCCAACACATGAAAAGTACCACTATTACGAAAAATCTCTAAAGTTTCTGATGGTAGATCTCCGCGTTTCCCAAGCAGAATTCCTTTGAGTAATTTTGCATGCAATGTTGTGTCGTTTGAAGGAGTTTCTTCTATGCCGGATGTGTTGGTAGATTGTGTTTCCAATCCTGCATAAGCATCGTCGATAACTTGCTCCGTCTTGAGTCGGAGTGTTTCTATCCAACGTAATGGTGGAATTCCTGATTGTTTACCAATGCTCACCAAACCCTGATGATACAATATACCTGAGACATTCTGTCGTTCAAGATAGGTACGATAGTTGAAACCACCTGGATTTCTTTTTGTTGGTGCTTGTCGTAAATCACCTGTTAGTTTTATCTGTTTTCCGTAACGAAGTGGCATTAATTTGTCAAATCGTATCAACAACTTTGCTGATACTTCTTGTGATGGATCAGATAGCAGTTGAATCTGTCCCACAGCATAACATGCGTCCCATTCCTTACCACGTTCCGGTTGATAGACTGTTTTGCCATTAAAACTTACAGGTTGGTCAAAATAGTGGTTAGGGATTTTCGGAAAAGATGCAATTTCAAAGCGCAACATCCCGCATCCAAAGATAGCTATGTTTATCAACACATAGCACATGAATCTTGTTTTGTTTCTTGTCAGGATAGTTCCAACAAAGCATAATACTATGAAAATCCATAACCACAGGATAGGAATTGATGTGTATTCACCAATGATGATACCAAGTAGAAAGGGTAAGAGGAAATAGAGTGCTGGACGGAGTTTTAGTTTCATTCCCATAAGTATTGTTATCGGGAGGATATAGGTATGTATTATATTGTGTGTTTTGGAATATATCAAGGTTTATGTATGCAGCTGGTGTGTAAAGTTTTTCGCATGTGTGTTGTCTGAATCGCGGAGGACGCGGATGAACGCTAAATCAACGATATGAATGCTTTTTGGCATTCCCAGTATGGTTTCTGAATGATTCCTCGGGTCGTTCCTACAGGGGAGAGTAGGATGGTATTTGTCTGAATCACAGATTACACGGATTGCGCAGATGGACGCGGATTTCTGAGTTTTCTATTCCTATATCCCCCTTCACAAGATAAACTTCAATCCATTGAAAGTGAGGACAGGACATCAGAAACACATTCGTGTTTTCCGTTTCATCCGTGTCATCCGCGATTCAGACAATTATGTCGGTTTTGCTGACGTTCTACCTATAGGTGTAAACTTAAGGAAGAGATGCATTCGGGCATTCTGTAGGAGCGACCCGGGGAATGTCTAAATGGCATTCATACTGTTGATTTGCTGGTCTCGATTTTTACACATTATCATCAATGTGTTTCCATCGCGACCGGGAGGTCGCTCCTACAGCATTTATGAGATGTTAAAAAGTGCATCCATCAAAATCATTAACGGTAGCAATGTAGCATTATTTCTAAAGTATACTATAAATAAACGTGCTACGCAGAGAATCATGTTGAATAATATCGGTAAACGTGCTAAAGTCAACTATCGTAAAGACAAATTCTGATAACAGAGGAATCTAATCTTGAGACAAGATATTATCAACTATTTTTCTCCTCCTCGTATTGAGTTTGGTGCTGGTTCTATTGAAAACCTCGCTGATCATATTAATACATTCGGTTGCCATAAACCGTTTATCGTTAGTGATATAGGCATTCAGCAGGTAGGAATATTGAGTCAAGCTTTGGCACCACTGGAATCTGCTAATATACCTTATGCTACCTATACTGAAATTGAACCTAACCCAACAGATATTAGTGTTTCCCAAGGTGTAGAAGTCTACAAAAAAGAAAAATGTGATGTTGTTATTGCTGTTGGTGGTGGTAGTGTAATGGATGCTGCAAAGGCTATCCGTCTGCTTACAACGCACGCACCACCGCTGGAGCCTTACTATATAGATTCAAATGGTGCAGATAAGATCCGCGACGATATGCCACCATTGATATGTGTGCCCACAACTGCAGGTACAGGAAGTGAAGTATCACAAGGTGCGATTATAACGGATACCTCATTACAAACAACAGACCGATGGCGAAAACGTGCTATTATCACACGATTCAATATGGCAAACATTGCACTTCTTGACCCCGCATTAACTGTGAAGATGCCACAATCATTGACTGCTGCAACCGGTATGGATGCTATTACACATGGGATTGAGGCTTATGTTGCGACTAAACATCATCCGATTGCAGAAGGTATTGCTTTACAAGCACTGAAAATGTTGGGTGCAAATATACGCACTGTTTATCACAATGGAGAGGATGTTGTGGCGAGAGGAGAGATGTTATTAGGATCTTGTATGGCAGCGTTTTCATTTCAGAAGGGACTGGGTGCGGTTCACTCTATTGCACATCAGTTATCTACAGATGCACCTATTCCTCACGGAGTTGCAAATGCTATTTTACTACCCCATGTGATGGAGTTTAATCTCCCTCATGTGATTGACAAGTATGCGGATGTTGCAGATGCTTTGGGTGTAAATGTTGATGGTATGTCTAAAGGTGAGGCTGCTTGTGCTGCCATTGATGAGATACGTGTATTAAACATTGAACTCAATATGCCAACAGGTCTCAGTGCAGCTGGATTGGAGAGGAATAAGATTCCGAAACTTGCAGCAGATTCAATGCTTGATCACTGTCATAAATTTAATCCGAGAAAGTGTACTGAGGAGGATATGCTGCGTTTGCTTGAGGAGTCATTTTGAGTTACGTGTCGGACTTCGTTACGCTCACTCCGACCTACGGACTCTTGCTCTATATAGGTAGTTTAATTGGAACAATCCACCCTTTTGTGTCAGCGGGTTTGTATACATTATCTTGTAGATAATCAGATGTATGCCATAAGCACAAGCTTTTTCCATCCGGCATCCATACGATTGAGGCAACATCCATTGATGTCCTTGCAATTGGATATTTCCTTCCGTTCTTCAAATCAATTATCCATACTTTCCATCGTAGCCCTGCACAATCCTCACGTTCTAAATATGCAAGTAGTTCACCAGTAGGTGACCATGCGGGAGTTGAGTGCTTTAAAATTTGATGTTTAACGTTTTCTTCATTGATACCAGCAATATGTAGTCGTTTGTCAAGGACTGGATCTTGTCGGTTGCTACCCGAAACTATATAAGCCAATCGTTTCCCATCTGGTGACCAGTGTATCTGTCGGACCCGTTGATGTTGTGTAGGAATCTGTTTTATTCGTTCACCTTCCACATTTTGAATTCGGATAGCGGCATAGGCAACTGTACCGTTTCCAACTTTATGATCTTGTGATACCTCAAAGGCAAGTTGTTTTCCATCTGGCGACCAAGAAGGGGCATGTATATATGTATATGCATATCGAGATTGTTTATATTGAGCTTTAGCGATTTCCCTTCCACCGCTACCATCACTATTTATCCGATAAATATAATCATATCCTTTTTCACGGCGTTTAAATGCCAATTGATTTGCAGCTGGTGACCATGTCGGGGCATTTCCTCTGACCAGCCTTTTTATCTTTCCTAATTCCCAATCAACAACAAAAACATATTGTTCACCCCCTACTTCTACCTCAAGTGCAATCAAACGGCTATCAAGAGACCAAGAGACATGTGGATTGTAAAACTGACCTGAATATAATTTTTTTGCTTGCCTCCCATCTCTTCCCATAATCCATAATTCGGTTGCTTTCCAATAACTGCCACTTAGATCAGTTCTTTTTAACATGGCAACATGTTTGCCATCAGGACTCCAATATGGATATTCTGCTCCATTGATAAGAGGTATTATCTGTGGAGTACCGCAAAATTTTGTATTAAACGATACATCACCGCTTTCAACAAATTCCCCAAAAGACAATTCTTCTATCCATACTTCCTCTGTATTCGGAAGTTCTATTTGATACCAATTTTTATTTGTTTGGAGAATGGGCAAATGTGTGCCATCGTTGAGGAAATATACCTGTGAAACTCCATCTTTTTCTTTATATACAGGTGCATTATCACGTGCGACAATACCGTGTTTTCGTGTGTCTTTAGGAACTGATGTTCCATCAACTGAATTTACAAAAGCGTAGATAAAGCCATCTGTGGAAGCTGCATAAAGCACACCATCAGCGACCGCAGGTGCTGCATCAACAGGTCCAGCAGCCATATATGACCACTCTACTGTTTTTGCTGTAATATTGATCGCATGAATCTTACCGTCTCGCGCCCCAATATAGACGAAACCGTTTGCTGCGACAGGAAAACTCTCACTTGCTTCGGTATAACTACGCCATAAATTCGTATTGACTTGTGGAAAGACAGGTCGAAATTCTCCATTAGAGCAACCATATTCAACACCATTAATAGTGACTTGGCGTTGTCGTTCAGATTTGAGTTTACCGGTGAACGCATCCAACATATAAATCCGAGATGGATAAGCACCTGTGTAAACAGTACCTTCAAATACAACAGGCGGAGAATCCATCCAACCTTTTGATTTGAAATCCCATACCAATTCTCCTGAATCAGCATCAAGGGCATAAAATTTGTTATTGCGTGTATTGAAATATACACGACTACCCCATACGACAGCGGAGAAACGGATAGAACTACCAGCATTGTATACCCATTTTATATCCCACTTTTTTGCATCTAATGCATACATTTTTCCATCAGTAGACCCAATATATAGAGTGCCGTTTGCGATTACTGGTGATGCTGTTAAAGGTCCACCAGTTTTGAATTTCCATAACAACTGTAGAGGGGGTTTTAGATTTTTATCAGGACTCTTTCCCGAAAATTGTAAGTCATTCATGAACATGTGCCAATCTTCAGGACCTGGGGATTTAACCGGGGTAGTTACTTTTGGAGGTGTGGAATCTTGTGCTGTCGGAGGA
>VYFM01000492.1 GCA_009842375.1 Candidatus Poribacteria bacterium
ATGAATGCCATTAAGGCATTCCCCGCACGTGCCTGCTACCATGCCAGAATCTCGGAATGCACTGAAGACGCGGAGCATGCGAAGGGAAGAGCGGGCGAGGAGACCTCGCCCCTACGATATGTCTGAGCGCGGGATAACCTGTTGCCAAAAACTTTACACACCCGAATACATGTAGGATTGACTTCAAATCAACGCTAAATGCGCGTTAGGCATTTGGTGGGTCGCGATCGGGAGGTCGATCCTACAGAGGAAGATTGAATCTTGAAATTCATAAAAATTGGAAACTGATTGACTCCGCACGGGATATAAATTATGTGGATATTTTTAATACATATATGCTACAATACTTTTGAAGCGACTAAATCTGAAAAGGTCATCACAACAAGAGGAAAAGACATGAAAAGTAATTTTGTTTTAATTGATAGTAACATATTTAGAAGAAACGCACATAAAGTCCTTCGTCATTTATTCCAATATAGCCTTCTTTGCCTAATACTTCTGTGTCTTGTGTTTTCTGCACATGCACAAGATCGTTTTGCGGATGAAGTTGGTACCGTTGCGATTCGTGAGGCTACATCAATATCCCCATTGGTTGTACCATATATTACGTGGGGTGGTGAATCGGCTCTGTTCCATGCCAACGGTGGATTGACAACCCAGGCAGGGTCAATCATGGAAAAACAGGGGTTGAATCTCAAATTGGTACCTGGCGATAATTTCCAACAACAAGTCCGTGACTATCTGTCAGGTAAAACTCCTATACTACGCGGCACATTCAGGATGATTGCACAGGCGAGTGAAGTTATTGGGAAAGATCCTCGTACAAAGCCTGTTGTCTTTGGACAACTCACGTGGTCAGCAGGGGACCATTTTGTCGGACGTGCAAGTATCCGAAAAATATCTGATTTGAGTGGGAAAAAGATTGCTATACAGAAAGGTGGACCCCACGTCGGAATGTTATATGATATGTTGAAAACTGCACGACTCTCAAAAGCAAACGTCCAAATCGTATGGGTAGACGAATTGACAGGAGCAAACGGTCCTGCGGAGAAGTTCCGAAATGACACTACCGTAGCAGGCTGTTTTGTGATTACACCTGATATGATCGGACTAACAGGTGGTCCCGAAAACACTGGAACAGGTGCAGAGGGCACTGTCAAAGGTGCGCGTGTCGTCGTTAGCACTGCTACACTTTCACGTTCTATTGCTGATGTCTACGCTTGCCGAAAAGATTTTTATGATAAGTACAAACCATTTATTGAACGATTCTTTGCGGGTTATCTGAAAGGTGCTGAAGAGGTGGTCGCTCTGAAAAAAGTTTATGAAAGAAGTGGTTCAGCACAATACAACAAATTGCTGACAATGATGCAGAATATCTACGGAAAGGATGTGTTACCCACACTTGAAGAGGATGCACACGGATTAATCGCAGATTGCACTTTTGTTGGACAACCCGGTAATGTCTCATTTTTCAATGACCCAAGCAATACAATCACTGGCTTTGAAGGATTTAATAAAGCTGGATTGGATATGGCAGTCAATTGGGGTTTTGCGAGTCAACGATACGCGCTACTTCCGTCAGACCTAAATTTCAATTCAAAAGCCTTCAAGGATATTCTTGCAACCACCGTAGATGCCCCAGCACAACTCAAACAGACGCGATTCAAAAAGGAAACTGTCCGAGCAGAAATTGAATCATTTAATGAAGACGCAGTGCTTGATGAAAAGACGCTTATCTCTTTTACAATTCAATTTGATGCGAATCAGGACACATTTAGTGCCACGCAATATAGTTCTGAATTTGACAGAGTCGTAGAACTTGCATCAAAATATGGAAACGCTGCTATAGCAATCAAAGGACATAGTGATCCGTCAAGGACATTATTTATCTTGGTCCAAACTGGACTCTCAAAAGGATTCTTGAAACGAACTGGAACACGCGGAAATTACAAATATTTTATAAATGGTAAACCCTTTAGTCTCGAGAACACAGCGGAATTGATCCGTCTGATTGATCAAAGGAAGTTTGAAGATGGAAACGGTGTTGAAAACCCATATCAAGTAATGCGTGCTGCGCTCAAACTCTCGGAACAACGCGGGGAAGCAGTTAAACAGTCAATTATTGACTATGCGCGGAGTAAAAATGCCCGCATAGACGCTGACCAGATTGTCCCTGTCGGTGTTGGTATTAAGGAACCTATTATACCGAAACCGACAAGTCTTGCAGAAGCCGCTGAAAATCGACGTGTTGAATTTGCTCTCATCAAAGTATCAGCGGAAGCTGTCGCCGTTTCTGACTTTGACTTTTAGACTGGTGAATAGGAGTATCTTGTGAAACATGTAATTGCATTGTGTCTCTTTCTCCTAATTATATTCGCTTCAGTTCAGACCAGTTTTGCAGAGAGTGATCTTCATACAGACAATATTATCGTTATCCTTGATGCATCCGGTTCGATGAGGGACAAGTTTCGTGCAGACCAAACAAAGTCAAAGATGGATGCGGCTAAGGAGGCTTTAAGGGAGGTCCTTGCAAAAGTTCCAGAGGATACCCATATCGGCTTGCTTGTATTTAGTGGTGAAAACATTGCAAATGAATGGGTATATCCATTGGGACCGAAGGATACAGATAGGTTGATGGCGGCAATTGATGTTCCACAACCCGGTGGTGGAACACCGCTTGGAAGATATATGCGTGTCGGAGCAAATCGATTGCTGGAACAGCGGGAAAAACAGTATAATTACGGAAACTACCGATTATTGATTGTTACGGATGGAGAAGCAACAGATAAAGCCAAAGTTGCTCGGTATACACCTGAAATTCTAAACAGACAGATACGGGTAGATGTTATCGGTGTTGACATGAAAACTGATCATAATTTGGCGAAAGATGCGGATAGTTATCGTAAGGCAGACAATCCGGGTGAACTTGTGGCAGCGGTATCACAAATCCTTGCGGAAACTGGTGGAACTGGTACTGACATAGATGGTGAAGATGCATTTGCGGACATTGCACCGTTAACTGAAGAAATTGCTTTAGACTTAATTCAACAGATTACGAAACCACCGAGTAACACTGCAATTGCTACAACGACACAGGTAAACACCACACCACAACAAAGGCAGACACCACCACAACCGCAACAGCAACCTATACGGCAACCTGTTCAAGATAGTGGTAGCGGTAGCAACTTATGGCTAATTATCGGTGTTGTTGTTGTTATTTTAGGTTTTATTTTATTTAGACGGCGGGGAAGATAACAGATTGTGTCATAGAATGACTGTGAGAAATGCCCCAAAATACATATAGAAACACGATTATACCCTAATGAATATACAATAATAGTTTATAGACTGTTTACAAACATTGTCTATTGGAATTAGGAACAGAGATATGGAAGCCAAAACAAGAAGAAGAATCGTCATGGTAGCGAGTTGGATGATTATCATCGGTATAATCGGACTCGTTTATAAGTTTGTCGTTGAACCACGTATTGGTGGTAGACGCGACAAACTCGTGGAAAAGACAAGCACACAGCGATACGACCACGAGATAAAAATCGCCCACGATTCCTTTCCAGGATACGCTATTCTACGCTCAGATGCTGTTAGGAACCTGCTTGATCGACAAGCGATAAAGTTAACGTTTGTTGACGATAAAGCAGATTATGTTCGAAGAGCACGCGACCTAAAAAGTGGTAAAGTGCAGATGGCTGTCTTTACGATTGACGCATACCTCAAGGCGGGTAATACTATCGGTGACTATCCCGGTTCAATTGTTCTCGTCATAGATGAATCCAAGGGGGCAGATGCGATTGTTGCTCATAAACGGGGTGTGCCAAATATTCCAAATTTGAGCAATCCTAAGGCACGTATTATACTTACCCCGGACTCACCGAGTGAAACACTGGCACGTATTATGATTAACACGATGAGTCTACCCAGTCTACCCAATGACTGGGCATCAGACGCAAACGGTTCCGAGGATGTCTACAAAAAACTCAAGTCTGCTGACCCGGATGAACCTACTGCTTACGTTTTGTGGGAACCTTATGTGACAAAAGCACTCGCGATTGATGGGGTGCATCTGTTATTAGACAGTTCAAAACTCAAAGGTTATATCGTAGATGTTTTAGTTGTTCAGCGTGAGTTCTTAGATTCGCGACGAGAACTTGTTACACATGTCGTGCAGGCATATCTCCGAGCAAACTATGACTATACAAATCAACCCGAAGGTTTGTTGACCTTAATTGAATCGGATGCTAAACAGTATGGAGATGCGCTCAGCCGAAACGAAGCAAACCAACTCGTTAAAGGGATTGAATGGCGGAACACCGTTGAGAATTACGCACACTTTGGGGTGATTTCCGGAGCGGAAGCAAAAGATTCTGAGAAACTTGAAACGATGATTGGTAAAATCATGCAGGTACTCGTTAAGACCAAATCACTCCCTGCAGACCCGTTGGCAGGGAACTATGGAAACCTATTCTTTGAAGGTATCTTACGTTCTCTCAATCATGATAAATTTCATCCAGGTGTCTTGAACTCAAGTGACGCTGACGGGTTAACAGATGTTTTCGTTGATGCAGTACCTGTAAAAGAGGAGACAGTTCGTGAAGATGTCACTTTGAATCCGCTAACTGACAATAATTGGAATACACTTGCCCCTGTCGCAGCGATGAAAATAGAACCGATCCAATTTGGTCGGGGTAATGCACGAATACTTCCGGGCAGCAAACGTGCTCTTGCTGATATTGCATCAAATTTAAAGTCGTTTCCACAGTATTATCTTAGGGTTGTTGGACATACGCGAAAAGAGGGGGACCCCGCGGCAAACAAAGTGCTCGCGACACAACGTGCTGAAGCAGCAGCGAATGCCCTTAAACAACACGGCATCAAGAGCCATCGAATTCGAGCAATCGCAAGCACCCGATCTTCAACGAAAATGCAAGGTGGTGCCGCACAAAGTGTTACGTTTGAACTATTGGGAAAACCTTATTAGAATCACATCTTGAGTTCTGTAGAGGCATTTTTGCAGCGTAAACTTTTAGTCAACGGCATGACGAGACACAAACTAAAAGTTTATGCTACAAAGTGAGGTGATAGGATAACCTTACTTTACACAGACGACAGAAACTCAATCAAATATTCAGAGCTAAGGAGGAGAAGGACATGTCTATCAACATAAACCAAACCGACAAACCCGTACGCCGTTTTTCGCGTCGCACTTTTATCAAAAGTTCAATTGGACTTGCCACCTCCGCGGTTGCTGCAGGTGGGTTGCTCCATTCTGCTGATGCACAGTCTCAGTTTAGTGAGTATATCCCTTACGATCCGAAACGTGATATTCACTATTCTACACGTTACGGTAGCATGGATATTATTGAACACAATCATCCGGGTATGGATCCCACAGGAGAAAAGTTCACTTTTGTTCGGTTAAAATATCCTGGTGGTGATTGGTGGACAAATATCGCTAACTATTACCGGTGGCAGTCAGACTTAAAGTTCTCACAGGTTCTTGATGAGAATTCCTCAATTGACGTTAACCTCAGAAGATATCCACAATATGTTGATATTGAGGATGATTGGTTGTTTTCGTACCCGTTTCTCTACATGACAGGACATGGCAGAACTCGTGGCGGAATGCGTTTGACAGATGCACATATACGCAAGTTGAGAGAATACTTTGAACGAGGTGGGTTCCTTTTAGTTGAGGATTGCGACATTCGATACGAGCGGTTTTGGCCGCAAATAAAAGCAATGATGCGAAGGATTTATCCAGACAAGCAATTCGAACCGCTGAATATAACACATCCGGTTTATCATACCCTTTATAAACATGACGAATATCTTGGTGGTGATAAACTCATTCGGGGTTATGAATATGATCAGGCTATTATGGACGAAGAAAAAATAATGGTCTACTTTTGTCCGAGCGATCTTAATTGCGCCTGGGAAGGAAGAATCTGTGAACCGGGTGGCGATGAACAGCGGAGATGGGCATTTGAACAG
The DNA here is from genome assembly GCA_009842375.1 of Candidatus Poribacteria bacterium. GTDB lineage: Bacteria > Poribacteria > WGA-4E > WGA-4E > WGA-3G > MSPOR6. Next base: position 6,013 of record VYFM01000492.1, read on the forward strand.
GGAATGAATATCGTAGCGTATGCCCTAACACGATAAATAAGGAGAGGATTTTACAATTCACAATACGGTG
>VYFM01000033.1 GCA_009842375.1 Candidatus Poribacteria bacterium
GTTTGGTAAACAAATACCAAAAGCAGGTCCATGCACTCGCATGGCGGAAAATAGGTGATTTCCACATCGCAGAAGAAATCACGCAAGACACTTTCCTAACAGTCTATCAAAAACTGAATACATTGAAAAACCGGAACCAGTTTTCTGGTTGGTTATATGTTATCGCAACTCGCCAGTGCCTTGCATGGCTTCGTAAAAGACGCATAGATACTGAATCCTTGGAAGAAATGGATATTGATATGATAGATAAAAACGCATATTCGCAATATGTTGCTGCAGAACAAGCAAAAGTTACAGTAGATGAACAACGCAAAGTTGTTAAAAAGTTGCTCTCTAAACTACAAGAAAGTGAACGAACGGTAATGGTACTTCACTACTTTGGAGAGATGACTTGTGCGGAGATAAGTCGGTTTTTAGGAACATCGCAAAGTGCTATAAAGAGTCGGCTTAGCCGCGCACGACAACGTCTCAAAAAGGAGGAACCGATGATTCGAGAAGTTCTCGGTAATTTCCAAATATCAGCAAACTTAACTGAAAACATAATGAAACAGATAGAACTCCTTAATCCCGTTGTGCCTTCTGGTAGTAATCCTTTTATGCCTTGGGTGATGGCTGCGTCTGGTATTATTTTAGTTGTGTTAATACTTGGGTTTGGTAGTAATAAATTAGCGCGTTTACAGCAACCCTATAGTTTGGACGCGCAATCTGAGATGGCTATAGAACTCATTGATGCGCCTATAGTTCAGACTATTGCAGCAAAACCAGATGTCCGAAATGTCCAAGGTAATAGTTCAGATACTTCCAACAGAGGTAATGGTACAGGACAGGAATCAAATCAAGGTTTATCCGACTCAGCAGACTATACACAATGGCAACTCCCTGAAGGTGCAAAAGCTCGTCTCGGTAAGGGTGATATGACTGAAAATATTGCTTTTTCACCGGATGGCACTCGTCTTGCTGTTGCAAGTTCCATCGGAATATGGATTTACGATGTACGTCCGGGAAAAGTAAAAGAAATTGATTTGTTAACAGGACACACTGAATTGGTCAAATTCGTCGCATTTTCTCCAGATGGCAACAGACTTGCAAGTGCAAGTGATGACATGACGGTGCGTGTATGGGAGATAGTCACAGGAGAGCACATCGCAACATTTGACAAACACATGGGTCGTGTATTCTCCTTAGCTTTTTCTCCAGATGGAAATACGATCGCTTCTGGAGATATTGATGGTACAGTTTATTTATGGAACGCAAACTCAGGGCAGTACAAAGCAACACTCTCAGGACATACAGAGATTGTCCATCAAATAGCATTTTCACCAGATGGAAATACAATCGCTACAGATACAATCAGTACAGTATGTTTGTGGGATGCGAACTCAGGAGAACAAAAAACTACATTCAAAGAGCAAACAAAGTATTTTTCTTCGGTTGCATTTTCGCCTGATGGTAACACGCTTACTACCTCAAGTGATGGCAATACTGTGCGATTGCGAGATACCCGAACTGCTAAAAATAAAATGATATTATCTGGACATAAAGAAGATGTTACATCCATCGCATATTCTCCAGATGGAAATACGATCGCTACTGGAAGTATAGACAATACAGTGCGGTTGTGGGATGCGCATACAGGAATGCACAAGACTATGCTCTTAGATCTAAATACGTCGGTTATGTCCATTGCATATTCTCCAGATGGAAATACGATCGCTATTAGTGATAGTTATGCTGTGAGATTGTTGGATGCGAACACAGGAAACCACATAATTACACTTACTGGGCATAACGAATGGGGAGATTTCGCTGTATTTTCACCTGATGGCAATATGATCGCTACTGGAAGTGATTGCAATGCTGCAGTATTGTGGGATGTTGAAACAAGAAAACAGAAAATGACTCTCCAAGGACATGCAAGTGCGGTCACATGCATTGCATATTCGCCTGATGCAGATGTGATAGCTACGGGTGGCTTTGACAGGACAGTACGATTATGGAACGCAAAGACAGGTAGTCACATAACCACTCTCACAGGGCATACGAAACGGGTTAACTCTATTGCCTTTTCGCCAGACGGAAAAATTATAGCTTCTGGTAGCGAGGAAACGGTGATATTGTGGGACGCAAAAACAGGCAAGCACAAATCTACACTCTTAGATAGTGTGGATCATGTAAAGTATATCGGGTTTTCCCCTGATGGTAGCACTTTTGTATGTGGACGTTGGGTAAGATGTGAAGTTATGCTTTGGAACGCTCACACATGGAAACAGATGGAAACATTACAAGTAGATGCACCGGTTTCTTCTATTGCATTTTCTCCGGACAACAAAACAATAGCTTGTGTTGAAACAAACAGTTCGCTGAAGTTGTGGGATTTAAATACCAGAGTATGTGTTGCTATACTTGATGGTCATACGAAACAGGTCACTTCAGCCACATTCTCTCCTGACGGCACTATCCTTGCTACGGGGAGTGAGGACTCGACAGTGAAGTTGTGGGAACTTCGTTCTAACAAGTATATAGCCACACTTGAAGGACATAAAGAGGTTATCACATCAGTGACTTTTTCACCGGATAGCAGGACAATTGCCAGTATTAGTTGGGATGGTACAATCCTCCTATGGCAGGTCCGGTGAGTTTATTCCTAACCTTTCTGAATGCATCAAAAGTTATCTGGGAAGACAAGTGATACTTTATCATCCTTCACAGACTGTCTAAATTGCTCAAGTAGTTCAGTTTCCTGCATGTTGGGATGGACATAAGACAAGCGGAGATATTCGATAATCAGTTCATCAAATGTTCCAATATAATCAAAGTAGTGCATACCGAGAATGTTATCATCCAATCTTCTTGTAAAAGCCTCTTGAAGATTGTTAAAGCCTGCTATTATCTTGGCGTTATCAGCGTTTTCATCACGATAGATTTCCACTAATTCAACCCACAATCCTTTTCTGAAACCGAGTTCTTCCTTGAATATTGTCTCAGAATCAATAAATATTGTGGAGAAGTCTCCTATCGCTTCTGCTTGTTGTTGTGCTGTTGTCCTCCTTTGATTGACTCTATCCATTTTCTCACGCGCCATATCCAAATATGTCGGCTGCGGTGGTGGGGAAATAACATCCATAACGGGTTGTTGCATCTGATCCCCACATCCCGTCAATAGTCCAGCATAACACAGCATTAACGCAATTAATGGTGTAATAAATCTCAATTTATGATCCCTCATTTCAATCAAACGAATTTACAGGTATATGGAAACACCTAAAACACCCAAACCGCCATTTGTCCTTCACCACGGTTGCACCACGCATAATAGGGTATAGCAGTGACTTGCATCTGGTTAGACTTTGGTTCGGTCAGGTAGAGATTATTCTCCCAATCTGCGGTATCATATACATTTGCTGCACCTTGGATCGTTGTGATACCACCGAGAAGTTCACTATCATATATTGCAGCAACAGATGTATCTTTAACCAGTGACAATGTTTCAAACGCGCCAGCGGGATTGTCAACATCCTCAAAACAGTAGACGAGAGGACCGCGTTGTAGTGCGGATCTACCGAGGTTATCTCTCACATTAGGATGTGCATAAATACGTTCTACGGGCATATCCAAATTCAGGTTCAAGGTATCGTTAGGTCTCCATTCTCTATCTATGGAAAGATACCCATCAGTCGTTCCCTTTGCACTATAGGTCTCTCCGTTTAGTTTCACATCATACTTACTACACCAACTCGGCACCCGCAAGTTCAAAGCAAATTGCGTTGGTTGCTCTGGACTGACAGTTATATTGACATCTCCAGACCACGGATAATCTGTTTCCTGCGTTATCTTGAGGGGTACATTCTCTCCAACAGTTGTGGTTGCTGTTCCGCCGACATATAGATTTACCCACAAGTCGTTGTCCGATTGAGCATAGATATACTGACCCAAAGAACCGAGTAGACGTGCTATATTCGGTGGACAACACGCGCAACCGAACCAAGGATGACGATGCCTACCACCACGACTCGCCAACGGATTTTGATAGAAGAAACCTGTGCCATCAAGCGAAACACCAGACAGTGCACCGTTGTATAGTGCAGTTTCCATTACATCTATGAAACGTGACTCACCTTTCAGAAGGAACATACGATGTGCCCAGAATATCAACCCGATTGATGCACATGTCTCCGCATAAGCAGAGAAATTCGGTAATTCATAATCCTGTGTGAAGCCTTCGTTATGTCCAGACGGACCTACACCACCAGTTACATACAGCCGTTTTTCAACATTCTGCCAGAGGGCATCCAAAGCATTCATAATGTCGGTATCACCGGTCTCAGCTGCAACATCTGCTGCACCAGCATAGAGATACATCGCACGAACTGCATGCCCAACACATTCGGTCTGTTCAGCTAAAGGTTTATGTGCTTGTGAATATGTTCCCTCGTATTTACCATCACGCGTATAATGATGTTGATATGCCCCTAATCCACCCGGTAAATCAGGGTTTTCCAATTCCTTCTCAAAGACATGTGGTGCTTTTCCGCGCGTCGTGACAAAATAGTCAGCAAGTGACATATAACGCGATTCACCTGTAACACGCGCCAACTTCACTAAGGCAAGTTCTATTCCTTGATGCCCCGGAAGTCCGTCCCGTTTCCCGGGACCAAAAGTATTATCTATCAGATCTGCAAACTTACAAGCAACATCTAGCAGTTTCTCTTTTCCTGTTGCTTGATAGTGTGCAACGCCTGCTTCAAAAAGGTGTCCTGCACAATATAATTCGTGCATCATACCGAGATTTTGCCACTTCTTTTGCGGTTCAACTAAGGTAAAATAGGAATTCAGGTAACCATCTGATTGTTGACTACTTGCTATGGTGTCAATAACTTTGTCCAGATCCGATTCCCAATCAGGATTTGGATGTGTGTGGAGAGTATATGACGCTGCTTCAACCAATTTATGGACATCAGAATCGTTGAAAAAGATTCCTTCAAAATTCCCCTCCATAGTTCCCGCAGCTTTCGCAAAGTTACTAATCCTTCCAGTGACCCTACACTGTTCTATTTCATGCGGAATAGTTTGCTCTGAATTCGTTGCTTGACGGAGTGACCAAAAACTATCAGCAATTGTAACATCTGTAAATGGAAGTGCTTTCAAGGTATTTCCCTCATTCTTGGTAAATTCGTTGATGAGTAATGTTAAGGTTATTTTACCCGTAGGTTGGAGCGAGCATAACGACCTCCGACATATCCGTTATCATTGAATTCCAATGTCGGACTTCGCTTCGCTCACTCCGACCTACGAACTGTAAAATTGCTTAGCGTGTATTCACATTGATCTGTTGGGTTGCATCTGCAGGTAAATATTTACCTAATACCTTCCGTACGTCTGCTTTATTTAGCTTTCTCGGTGTGAGTATCATGCATTTTTTGGTTGTGTCCTTATCCCATGCTGCCTCAAATTCCTCGTAACTCAATCTACGTTTACTTTCACTGTTCGGATTTTGAAGGTGAACCATTTTTGTATTGTTGTCGTAGTGAGATACCGGGGACATAAATGTGGACCCATTCTGTAGTTGAAAGACAACAATTGGAGGCCAACCATGTGCTACAAAAGCTTTTAGCATATCAAAAGTACAGTTGGAAATGATTGCACTATTCTGTCCGAACTCACGCATTCTTAGATGAAAATTCGCAAGTGCACTTCTACCACGAACACTTGGCTTTCGTTTGTATGCATTTCTTAGGTAAGGGAGTTTTATCATATCAACGGTGGCAGTTGCTGGTAAATTGACAACTGTCGGTGTTGATTGGGTATTGGTCGTTTCTTCAGCAGTAGTGTTGGGCGTTTCTGGAACATTTAATTCAGCTGGTGGTAGTGGTCCGCAGCTTATTATCAGAAACATTAGTAATAGCATGCATGTGTGCAAGTGAGAGTATGAGAGACATTTTGGTAATGTCTGACGAGCTTTGTATTTAGACAACAAATGATGTATCATGTTTTCTCCTTATGGAAGTGTCAGATTATAGTGAAATCCAAAAATATATGCACACTTTTGGTCTGTAGGACTTAAACCG